>CAZXKH010000044.1:0-4353 GCA_964641385.1 uncultured Clostridia bacterium
GCTCTGGAAATAATTAAGGAGGACTGCCATTGAGGGGTGGAGCTGAAACTATTATAAGTGTTGAAGAGGCCAGAAAGATAATGCTGCAGGCGGCATCATCGCCCGGGGAAGAAAGACTGCCACTGCTGGAAACCAGGGGCAGATTTTCAGCTCAAAATATAAAGGCCAGTGAAGAGCTGCCCGCCTTCCATCAGTCGCGAAGAGATGGCTATACTCTCAGTTCCTCTGATACCAGAGGGGCTGCCTCCGATAAGCCACTCCTTTTTCCTGTTCAGGGAAGAGTTCTGGCTGGAGATCAGCCCTCGCCCAGGCTAAGAGAGGGACAGGCAGTGAGAATTATGACCGGTGCACCTCTTCCTGCCGGTGCTGATACGGTAATCGAAGAGGAGCTGGTTCAAAAAAAGCAGGGGGGGATAGTCCTTGACCGGGAGCTTGCTCCTGGTAGAATGGTCAAGAAAAGGGGATCAGAACTTGCTAAGGGAGAGGAGATAACCCCTCAGGGTGGGAGGATAGACAGTAGTGTTATCAATTTGCTGGCAGTACTTGGTCACAGCAGGGTAAGGGTCTATTCTCTGCCCCGGGTGGGAGTAATTACCACCGGTGATGAGCTGGTAAGGGTTGATCAAAAAAGGGTGATGAGGGGCCAAAAGAGAAACAGTAATGCCTGTTATCTGGCAGCTGAGATTGAAAGCTGTGGAGCCAGGGTAGAACTCTCTGATCCGGTTCGGGATGATCCAAATCATATTATCAAGGCAGTTAAGGAGAAGTCCCATTGTGAGCTGTTGATTACTACCGGTGGTCTGGCAGCAGGTGATGCCGATTATATGCGTCATTGCTGGGAGCAGCTGGGGGTTAAGATCCTCATTGCCGGGATCAATATCCGGCCTGGTGGCAGCTTTCTCTTTGGAGTTAAAGGGGGGCAGCTTTTGGCTGCTCTGCCCGGTAACCCTGCTGCTGTAATGGTTCTTTTTGAGATAATGCTAAAACCACTTATCTATCGCCTGCAGGGTGCGCGGGAGGCTGGTCCGATAAAAAAGACTGCTCTTTTGTCCGCTCCCCTTAAAAACAATAAAAACTGTGCTTATTTAAGGCAGGGAATTCTTTATGAGCAGGAGGGGGTAAACCTGGTAATCCCAGTTGATGAACCGTACCTCAAGGCCAGCCTCAAGGCCAATGCTCTAATCAGTGTTCCGCCCGCGACTAAGGCCCTTAAAACCGGGGAGAGGGTTACTCTTTACTCTCTTAAATAATATCCAGCATCATTGATGCTCTTGATTAAAGCTATAAACTATGATAAAATATCCTTACCTTAAAGGAGTGAAATGATATTTGATTCCTATCATATCAATCGTTGGCAAGAGTAATAGTGGTAAGACCAGTTTTTTAGAAGCTGTTCTCCCCAGGCTTAAATCCAGGGGGCTCAGGGTGGCCACCATTAAACACGATGTTCATGGTTTTGATCTGGACAGACCGGGTAAGGATACCTGGCGTCATAAGGCCAGTGGTGCTTCCATGGTGATTATATCTTCACCCACCAAACTGGCAGTGATCAAGGATGTTGAGGAAGAGTACTCCCTTAACCAGATTAGAGATATTTTTATTGATAATATTGATCTCATTCTTACCGAGGGTTATAAGGGTGGAAGTAAGCCCAAAATAGAAATTCATCGGCCTGCAGTTCATTCAGAGAGACTCTGCAGTCCAGAAAGGGATCGGTTGCTGGCTTATGTTTCCAACAGAGAGAGCAGTGATGGAGAGGCCTGCTTTATAGATAAAGAACTGGATGCGGCTGTGGATGTAATATATGATCAATATTGCAGGGAAAGGGGTGATGAAGGATGTTCGGACTAGGACCCACTGAACTGGTAATTATTCTGGCCATTGCCTTAATAATCTTTGGTCCCAGTAAACTTCCTGAAATTGGAAAATCAATTGGTAAGGGCATTAATGAGTTTAAAAATGCTGCCAATGATGTTCAGGAGGCAACAAATATAGAAAATAACGATAGTGATAAGGCTAAAAAGGAAGAATAACAGACAAGCAGTCATGGTGAGGCTGCACTATCCAGATAATATTTAATCCATTTAAATGACAAAGGCAAAGGATCATCGATGATCCTTTGCTCTTCATGTTCAGTAACGGGGGGAAAAGATATGGACGATGCCGAAATGAGTATTGTTGACCATCTAACAGAGTTGAGAACACGAATCATTATCTCAGCAGCCTCAATTATAGTCTTCTCCATCTTTGGCTATATTTTTTCTGATCAAATTTTAAGCTTCTTAACCAGGCCGGTGGGCAGTCTGGTTTTTATAAGTCCGGCTGAGGCCTTTTTTACTCACCTGAAGGTGGCAGTATTCAGTGGATTTTTCATTGCCCTGCCCATTGTACTCTTTCAGTTCTGGCGTTTTCTGTTGCCGGCCTTAAAGAAGAATGAAAAGAAGTTTATGGTTATTCTGCTTCCCAGTTCTCTATTTCTTTTTCTTATTGGAGCAGCCTTCTGTCTGATGGTTGTAGTACCCATTGGGATCAGATTTTTTATGGGCTTTGAGAGTCCTGAACTTGCGGCCATGCTATCACTGAGCAGTTATATCTCCTTTTTGATCAGTTTGGTAATACCCTTTGGCATTATCTTTGAGTTGCCACTGGTAATTAGTATGCTGGTCAGGCTCCGTATCTTAACACCTGACCAGATTAGTCGTTTTAGAAAGGTCGTTATAGTAGTAATCTTTGTAATCGGCGCTATACTAACTCCTCCAGACATTTTTTCTCAGGTTATGATGGCCCTGCCTTTGATTCTTCTCTTTGAAGGTAGTCTAATCATTGCCAGGATTATAGCTCCCAAGGATTAATAAGTAGTGAGTATAAAGGAGGAGAAAATGGATTTAGAGATTGATTATAATCGGGCCGTAGAGATAGGAGAGACAGTCTACAGCTCTTATCACAGCCAGGAGGGTTTGGTTGGATGGAAGGGCCTGCAGGGTGAGGTCCTTCCCGCTGGTCTGGAAAAGGGGACGGATGTTCACCTGCTCTTTTTAACCATGACACTGCTCACCTTAGACTGCCGGCGGGACAGCTGGGAGCAGTGGATGGCCAGTAAAAAAACCTTTGAGGATCCCGAGACGAATTATATATTCAATCCCCGACAGTTGATGGATAAGAATATCAAAGTGGTGAGTAAACACCTTGAAAAACATGATTTTTCCCGCCGTTCATTACGAGATGCCAAATATCTAAAACAGATAGCCATCTCCTGTCACCGCTTTTTTGATTCTTGCTTACACAGCCTGCTGGATGAGTGTGACTATCATGGTCAGAAGATATTAAATCTTTTGAGAAGTAATCGTTATCGGCGGGGATTTCCCTCATTAAAGAGCCGGAAACTTGCACCACTGTGGCTTTTAACCCTGTATCAACAGGGAGGGGTTCCCATTGAAGGGTTAGAGGAGTTCCCGCTGGGTGTGGATATCAATATTGTTCGGGCCACCTTAAACAGTGGTGCTGTTAGTGGCTCCTTTGAGGGCAAGCTCCATGAATTAAAGGAGCTGGTTGGTGAACTGTGGAGTAATGTCTGCAATAACAGTGACTATATATTGCTCCAGCTCAATGAACCCCTCTGGCATCTTGGGAGATATGGTTGTCGCTGTCGTGATAGTAATTGCTGTACAAAGGAAGAGGAATGTCCTCTAGAAGAGAGCTGCGTCTCTCAGGTTGATATTAGTCTCAACCATGAGACTGAAGTCTATATCTCTTCTACCTAGACTTAAAGTTCCAGGATTCTGGCCTCTTCAATGGCATCTACTGCCCTTATTTCTTTTAGAACCTGAGCCGGCATACTGCCATCAAGTTCCAGCACCATAATTGCTCTTCCACCTGTGCTTTCTCTTCCCACTCTCATGTTGGCAATATTGATGCTGTTATTACCGAGGATATTGCCCACCTGACCGATCACACCGGGCTGATCATGATGGTTAATTAAAAGCATAAAATCCCCAGGAATTAGATCAATTCTGTATCTGTCCAGCTTGACTATGCGGGGGCCACTCTCACCAAAAAGAGTTCCCTTAATCTCGTATTGCTGGTCCTGCTCATCATAGACTTTGAGCTCCATCAGGTTAGTATAGTACTTTGATTTAGATTTTTTGCTCTCCACAACCTTGATACCCCGTTCACTGGCCAGGTGAGGAGCATTAATTACATTGATAATATCATCTGTTGTCTGCTCCAGCAGCCCCTGTAGAAGTTTATTGGTTATCATATGAGTGGAGGAGCCTGCCATCTCACCACTGTATACTATTTCTACCCTCTTTACCACACCATTTTTGGCCTGCCTGTATATCCTACCCATCTTAT
>CAZXKH010000044.1:4363-10107 GCA_964641385.1 uncultured Clostridia bacterium
GATATTCCTTCAGGCTATCAAAGTCTTCGTTGGGTATTGAAGGCATATTAACTGTATTGGAGGCCATTTTACCCTTTAAAATCAGCATCACCTCTCTGGCGATATCAAGGGCTACACTGACCTGTGCTTCAGCCGTTGAGGCTCCCAGGTGTGGAGTAAGGATTACATTCTCCAGCTGGCATAAACTATTATCATGCATGGGCTCTTCTTCGAAGACATCCAGGGCTGCTCCGGCAATAATGCCTTCCTTCAGAGCCTGGTATAGATCCTTCTCCCTGATGATTCCACCCCGGGCACAGTTTACAATTCTGGCTTCAGGTTTCATCAGCCTTAGTTCCTGAGCTCCAATCAGGTAATGTGTTTTGTTGTTATCTGGAGCGTGAATGCTAACAAAGTCCGCTTCCTTTAACAGTTCTTCCAGTTCCCTCAGTTCAACCCCCAGTTTACTGGCCTTATCCTTAGGAATATATGGATCGTAGGCGATGACCTTCATTCCCAGGGCCTTGCATCTTCTGCTTACCTCGGAACCAATCCTTCCCAGGCCTATAATCCCAAGTTTTTTCTGGTAGAGTTCAACCCCAATAAAGGGTCCCTTTTGCCAGCTGCCATTCTTCAATGTCATATGAGCAGCCGGGATATTACGGGCCAGTGCAGCCATCATGGCTATGGTATGTTCTACAGCTGCAATGGTGTTACCCTCAGGGGCATTGACCACGGTGATACCCTTCCTGGTGGCCTCATCCAGATCGATGTTATCAACACCAACTCAGGCCCGGCCAATAACTTCCAATTTCTCTGCCCTTGCTATCAGTTGGGCATCTACTCGGGTGCTGCTACGCACAATCAGTCCCTGGTAATCCCCAATCTCTTCCCTTAACTGTTCAGGACAGAGGTTGGTCTTGACTGTTACTTCTACGTCCTTTTTTAGCTGCTCTATACCCTCCCGGGCAATGGGATCGGTGATAATTACTCTTTTCATGGTTAAATCTCCTCCTGGAATATCTTCTCTGCTGCTTTGGTTCCTGCATCCTTTTCTAAGCTGTGCCCCAGGTCGGCAAGTGTCTTCTCCAGTGCTTTCAGTGTAGCCAGAATATCCTCTGGGCTGAAGTAGCCCAGGTGGCCAATTCTAAATACCTTTCCTGCCAGCTTCTTCTTGCCACCGGCAACTGTTACCCGGTGTTCATTCTTCATTTTCTGCTGCAGCTCTTCCCAGGCTATACCCCGGGGAAGACAGACAGTGGTAACTGCCGGACTGGCAAGCCTGTCAGCTACCAGTAGCTCTAGCCCCAGAGCTCTTATTCCAGCCCGCAGTCCTTTCATTAAGAGCAGGTGTCTTCTAAAAACCCTTTCCAGCCCTTCCTCCTCTATCATGCTCAGGGCTTCATTAAGGCCCAGAATTATTGTAAGTGCAGGTGTATAGGGGGTCTGATGTTTACGACTGTATTCCCTTGCCTTCTGCAGATCATAATAAAAGGGTCTTTCTTTATTGTTTGCTATTTTCTCCCAGGCTCTGGAACTAATACAGATCATGGCCAGTCCCGGGGGAGTCATCAGTGCCTTTTGTGAAGAGGTGATTACCAGATCAAGCTGCCATTGATCAGGTTTCAGGTCAATGGCCCCCAGTGAGCTGATGGCATCAACAATCAGCAGAGGGGGATGCTCCAGCTGGCCAATTAGTTTTCCTATGGTTTCAATATCGTTGACGGTACCGGTTGAGGTCTCATGATGGGTGATCAGGACTGCCTGGTAGCTCTCTTTTTTTACCCTGTCAAGTACTTCCTCGGGACTGGCAGCCAGTCCCTCCTGGTAGCGAAGGGGATCTACCTCAAGACCCCTATTTTTAGCTATTGATATGAAGCGGTCACCAAAATTACCAATACTTACTCCCAGCACCCTGTCCCCGGCCTGAAGAGTGTTTTGCAGTGAGGCTTCCATGGCTCCTGTCCCTGAGGAGGTTAGGACTATAACTTCCCGCTCAGTCTGAAAGACATACTTTAACTTCTCAGCTGTAGAACCAAAGAGTGAGCCAAATTCCTGGCTGCGATGGCTAAAAAGAGGAACAGACATTGCTCTCTTAACCCTCTCTGGCACCGGTGTGGGACCCGGATTCATAAAATACGCTTTACTCATCTCAACTACCTCCCTCTCTTCTAAAATAAAAAATCATCCCCACTACAGGGACGAAAAATCGCGTTGCCACCCAGTTTGATCCTTGTAGGGATCCACTCTGGACTGAGATATCGGTCAGTAACCGGTCGGTATTACTGGCCTCTAGAAGGCTTTCTCCCGACAGCTCCGGAGGGGATTCCTTTCTTCTGCCGACAGTTTGCACCAGATCACTGCCTCTCTAAATAAGTGCAGGTTAGAAAGTACTTTTTCTCCATCATCACCGCAAATAATCTCATTTTGATATTAAAAAATATCTTAACATAAATCAGATGAAAAAGCAAGGGATTAATAAAAAAAAATTCTGGGTCAATAATTTTTTCAGTGCTCAATAGATTCTGTAGTTGACTATATATCATATTTTTCTTGTTTAAAGACTCGAAAAGGAGGTTAAATTACTGTCAGGGAGGTGTGAAAATGAGAACTAAAAGGTTGAAGGGATTAAAGAAAAGAGATCTGAGAAGGATCTTTGTCCTGGCCTCTCATCTTAACCCCGATGACTTTGAAGAAGAAGAGAGGCAAGAAGATTAACTGCCTGGCAGGCTTTCATCTGCTGCTGGTAAGCTCTACAGGCAGGGTAAAACCCATTTATGTCGAATAAATAATAGGTGTGGCTTAAGAAAGCGGTTTTTCTATGGTGTCATAGAAAAAAGACTGGCTGCAGTGATAAAATTCTTATCTCTAAGGATCAGATTAGGCTAAAAAAAGGATGCTGTAGCAGTCTTTCTTCTTAATCCTGAGTCGTTAAGGGAGTTTGAGGTGCTATGGAAATTGAAAGTTTCAGTATTAGGTCATCGAGGCCGTTATGACGCAGATTTTAGGCTGTGCCATCAGCTCTCCTGAGATAGCCGATTTTACAGAGCCCTAATTCAAGGGTTAGCTTGATAAAGGGTCTTTTTTGATAATCAGATTACTGGTTGTTCAGAGGATGACCGAGCAAATGCTCCCTTTTGCGCAGGAATGATCGAAGCTGGTTTTAGAAGAGTTATTTTCTACCTTCTTTATTTCCAGGTTTAAGCCCTCTGACAGTAACTGCTATTTCAGGGGGGATTTTTCAATTGCCCCTTTTTTTCCAGAAATTATTCGCAGTGATAAAAAACAAGGATCTGAGGCCACTAACCAAGAATTTTTATTATAGTTCTTAAAATTTTTTAAGGAGGTTATAATTGCGATGAAGAGCAATAAGGGTTTTTTCACCCGGTCTGTTCACAGTGGGGAGGGTCCCTGTCAGCTTACAGGTGCTCATACACTTCCAATTTATCAGACCTCCACCTTTATCTTTGATAACGCACAGCAGGGTGCCGCCAGGTTTGCCGGTGAAGAGGAGGGTTATGTCTATACCCGCCTGGGCAACCCAACCCAGAGGGTGCTGGAGATCAAAATGGCAGATCTGGAGGGGGCAGAGGATGGACTTGCCTTTTCCTCTGGTATGGGAGCTATCAGTGCTCTTTTACTGCATCTGCTCTCAGCCGGGGATCATATCCTGACTGACAATACACTCTATGGCTGTACCCATAATTTTGTTGAGGATTTTCTGCCACAGTTTGAGGTTCAGTATTCAATGGTGGATGCCTCCAATATTAAAGAGGTAGAGGCTTCAATTCAGGATAATACCAGGCTGATTCTCTTCGAGACTCCTGCTAACCCTACCATGAAGCTGATTGATATCAGGGCCTTAAGCAGGCTTGCAGCTGAGGCAGGGGTGCTTCTGGCTGTTGATAATACTTTTATGTCTCCCTTCTTTCAAAAGCCCCTAAAGCTGGGAGCAGATGTTGTGCTGCACAGTGCTACAAAGTTTATTGGCGGCCATGGAGATGTGATCGCCGGCCTGGTACTTGGCAGCAGTCAACTGATGGATGAGATGAGAAACCATGTTCTAAAGGATCTGGGGGCAGTGATTAGTCCCTTCAATGCCTGGCTTCTAATCAGGGGCTTAAAAACACTGGGGCCCAGAATGGTTTATCATGAAAAGAATGCTCGCTTTTTGGCCGAGAATCTTGACAATCACCCTTTGATTGAAGGGGTAAACTACCCGGGGTTAAAGACCCATCCCCAGCACCAGCTGGCCTGTGAACAGATGGAGGGTTTTGGCAGCATGATCAGCTTTGAAATGAAGGGAGGGTACAGGGCTGCTGAACTGCTGGTTAACAGTGTAGAGCTGGCCTCTCTGGCTGTTAGCCTGGGAACAGTTGATACCCTGATTCAGCACCCGGCTTCAATGACTCATGCCCGGGTGCCGGAGGAGGAGAAACTTGAGGCTGGTATCAGGCCGGGGCTTGTTCGCATTTCTGTCGGTATCGAAGACCGGGAGGATATCTGGAATGATCTCAAAAGGGCCCTGGAGCTGACAGCAGCAAGGTTGTAGAGGTATGGCAACAGGGGATATTATTCTATCTATCATGGCTAACAGCAGCTGCTTTTTTGTAAATCATAATTATTAATCACAAATAGATGAGGTGGAAAGAAATGGAAAAAGTTCGCTGGATAATTGTAGCAATAGCTATGATCCTCTTGATTTCCCTTCCAGCCCTGGCTGAAGCAGAGGAGGAGAGCTACCAGCTGGTGGTTATTGGTGTTGAACCGGAGGGGATAGCTGCTGCTGTCTCTGCTGCCAGGCAGGGAACAGAGACTCTTCTTATTGAGGGCAGGGAGGGATTTGGTGGAACCCTAATCGCCGCCCAGCTCAACAGCCTTGATATGAACTATGGGCCTCAGGGTGAGCTCCTGACCAGGGGGATCTTTCAGGATTTCTTTCAGGAGATGGATGCTGATTCCATTGATCTTGATAAGGCAGAGAAGTATTTCCGGGGCCTGATTGAGGCTGAGGAGCTGATAACCTTTATTAGGGCCAGTGACTGGGAAGTTAATGTCCTTGATGGCCGGCTGAAATCAGTTGTGTTTCCTGATGGTGATGGTGAGAGAGTTATTAAAGGTGATTATTTCATTGATGCCACCGGTGATGGCTGGCTGGCTGCCGGGGCAGGTGTCCCTTATCAGGTGGGCAAGGAGGACCTGGGGTATGAAAGACAGATGGCGGTAACTCTGGTCTTTGAGGTTGAAGGTGTTGACTGGCAGCAGGTAATGAATCTCTTGCGTGGTGATGGGAATCCTGATTCAGGAGCCAATCAGAGATCAGCCTGGGGTTTTGCTGAGTATGTACAGGGTTACCAGGCGGAGGACCCAAAAATAATGCTCAGAGGACTTAACATGGGTCGTCAGCTTGATGGCTCGGTATTAATCAATGGCCTGCTGATCTACGATGTTGATGGCCTTGATTTTGAATCACGACAGGAAGGAAGAGAGCGGGGAAAGAGAGAGATCCAGCATGTTGTCTCCTATCTTCAGGAAGAGGTGCCTGGTTTTCAGAAGGCATCCCTTGCCGGTTATGCCCCCAGGCTTTATATTCGTGAGAGCAGGTACATAGAGGGCCTTTATACCCTAAACATCAATGATGTACTGGGCAACAAGATTTTTTGGGATCGGATGGCCCTGGGCTCTTACCCAGTTGATCTTCATCCCACTTCTCCTGGACACTGGGGAGCAATCCTTGGAGTTCCCGATGTTTACAGCATACCACT
>CAZXKH010000045.1:0-9967 GCA_964641385.1 uncultured Clostridia bacterium
GTATGGACAGCATTTGAAAGCTTTCGATCCCGGCCACAATCTGCTGGGGCATCAGCCGCATGGGCCTCCCCATAAATATCAGGCCCAGCATAGAAGCAAAGAGCATTGAATAGGAGACAGGCATCCCAAAAAGAAACAGTAACATATAGATACCCAGCACTATTAATCCAATCAAGTTAATATCACCCTTTCAGCATTTTTATCGGCAGTTAAATACAGGTTATTCACTGATCTCTTTGAGTACATTGTGGTAGATTAGAATATCTCTAACCCCCAGAATAATACTATTAATATTGAAGAGAAGCAGGGTAATGGCACAAATACACATGGGTAGGGTTACCCAGGCCCTTGCTATCCTTAAACCCCGTGATAAGATGCTTCGCTGTCCCCAGCTCAAATATACCGCATGATAGGAGAGCAGCACCAGAACAAAGAGAATCATAAGCTCGATGATCAGCCCCATATAGAGTGCTGGTTTTTCTAGCTCCAGCTGATTCAGGATATTCATCTTCAGATACTCTTTATTTTTATAGAGAACCGGAACATGAAAGAGCACTGCATATACAAAGAGAATCAGTGATACTTCAAAGACCCAGTCAAAGCGTCTGGAAAAGATCATATTGGATAAAATATTGGTGATGTTAATAATCACAATCACTGCCAGAATGGAGGTGCTAAGAACCAGAAAGATTTTCTTAATGATTTCCAGAAATTGATCATACCTGCGCAACAATAAGACACACCCCTTTTCTCAAATGGATATTCTGTCAACAAAAAATTGTTGCCAATTCACTTCTAAAAATAGGGTATGTTTATTATCTTAATTTTTATCTGATAACAAACATACCCTTAATTATTTTACCCAGCTATTACTTAAGGATATAGTCAGCTATCACTCAACAAGTCCCAGCACTTCATCTACTAACTCCTGTTGTAATATCCCATCCTCAACCATTGAGGGGAAAACATTATCCCTGGCATATTCAACAAACTGATCCCGGTTAACCTCAATGTATACTGCATCATGCTCGTCTATCATCCTCTGTTTTAGTTCTTCTACCTCATCCATAACTCGCTCTGTTAGCCAGCTACCAACTTCATTGGCTGTCTCAGTAAGAACTTTTTGCTGCTCTGAACTCAGGCTTTCCCAGAGATCGTTGTTGATAATCAAAGCTTCAATGGTGGGATAATCCCTGGTCTCTGTGATAAACTTGGCCACCTCACTAAACCTCTGTGGATATACCAGGTTAATGGGTGTTGTAAGAGACTCAACAGTTCCATACTGGAGGGCCAGATAGACCTCTGCATAATCAATGATTGAAATATCAGCCCCCATTCTCCTCCAGGTCTCCACTACAGCCTCTGATGGAAACTGACGCATGCTAAGGCCCTGTAGATCATCTACAGATAACACCGGTTTCTTGGAGATCAATACATGGTAAGGGGATCTAATCCATCTCCCTTCCACATTGATCATCCTGATGTTTCCATTAGTTATTAGATCGGGCAGCATTTCATCTTCAAAGAATTCATCATAGTACTTGCTCATATGATCCAGATCTTCAAACATAAAGGGAACCTCATTGAAGATAAACCTTTCCGAAAAAGTGTAAAGCCAGTTGGTGCCAAGAAGCATCATGGACTGAGCTCCCATGGATACATTCTCCAGCTGATCGGTAGCAGAACCCAGCTGCTGGGCTGGAAATACTTCAATTTTCAAAGCACCATTGGTTCTTTCCTCAACCATATCACTTAACATTTTTAGGGCTTCATTCTGAAGAGTTTCCGGAGCCAGAATATGGCCAACTTCTAAGTTACTTGGATTATCTGGAGTAGGATAGGCCGCCACACTTAGACTGAAGAGGACCATTAATAATCCTGTCAGGACAACAATGATACCGGTATTTGTTTTTTTCATTAGAGTGCGTACCTCCTGGGTTATTATGTGGCTGATCATTAAATCATTTTTGGTTATTCATCACCCCCTCCTCTTACTTTACTTATCTCTACAAACACCGTCATGTTATACTTTACTCACAGGTCAAGGGAAGAAATATTTTTGCCAACTTCCTTTATCTCCTCCTCTGTGATACCAGTATAAAAGGGAAGAGATATGACCTGTGAGATAACTTTGTCTGTTACCTGTAGCCGGCCCTCTTTGCGAAAGGAATGGCAATCAAAGGCTGGCATCTGGTAGGGAGCAACCCGGTAATGAAAATCTGTCATTATCCCTTTACTCTTTAGTTCTTTATGCATCTGCATTCTATTACCATCAGTAAGAGCCACCAAAATCTGATAGGAGGAAGTCCTATCCTCAGGTATCCGTTGAAACTGAAGCCCGGTCTTTTTCAGCTGCTGTTGATAAAGACTGACCTTCTGGTTGCGAATATCTATCCAGTCATCAATATGTTTGAGCTTAAGCCTCACCGCCAGGGCATTAACAGCATCCAGCCTGCTGCTGAAACCAACCCTATCTGCCTTACTGCCTATTCCCAGCCGTCCATGATCTCTGAGCTTCTTGATTTGTAGAGCAAGCTGACAATCATCAGTTGCAACTGCACCGCCATCCCCCAGACCACCTATTACTTTATCGGGATTAAAGCTAAAACACCCCACCTGCCCAAAAGAGCCAACCGGTTTTCCCTGAATTCTTGCTCCAAAGGCCTGTCCACAGGCCTCAATGATCATCAACTCATCTCTTATTTCATCTTTTAGCATATCCATCTCGGCCGGCATCCCATAGGGATGGACAACAATTACTGCCCTGGTCTGATCATTAATTGCTTCCAGAACCTGCTTCTGATCAAGGCTAAAACTATGGGGAGTAATATCCACAAAGACAGGCAGAGCACCAGTTCGGACAATAGCCTCCATAACTGCAACACAGATATTCCCAGCCGTTATTACTTCCTCCCCAGGACCAATACCTGCAGCAATCAGGCTTAGGAAAAGAGCATCAGTACCACTCCCAACCCCCACCACATATTCTCGCCCCAGATAACCGGCCAGCTCATCTTCCAACCTCTCCAGCTCTTCACTCAATACCAGCTTGCTGGCATTAATGAGCCCTCTCATACCTGCTTCAAACTCCCGGGCAATAAAGCTATATTCATAACTGATATCGGAAAAGGGTACCCTTACCTTAATGGTTTCCACTTCCTCATAGTCTTTATTTACTGGCTATAAACGACCTCTCCTCCCAGGATGGTCATCTCCACCTCTATCTCCAGCAGAGAATCATCGGGTATTTCCAGGGGATTATGGGATAGAACAGCAAAATCGGCCAGTTTCCCGGCTGCAATAGATCCCTTCTCCTGCTCTTCACAGCCGGCATAGGCTGAGTGTTTGGTATATAGTTTAAGGGCTTCAAGGGTTGAAATCCTTTCTGAGGGAGTTACAGGCTCTCCATCATGGGCCTGACGCTTAACCATACACCAGATCTGGTAGAAGGGGTTAACCGATTCAGGAATGGAACCACCTCCATCAGAGTTACCAGGTACACAGAGTCCCAGATCAAGCATGGTTCTAAACATATACTTGCCACTGGTCTCAGCTGACATCAGATCATAGGGACCGATATTCATAAAATAGGCAGTGGGAACTCCAATTGCGCCCGTCTCTTTAACACGATTAAAATAATCCGGATTATGGTTCTCATTTCCCAGATGCTCGATACGGTGACGCATGGCTCTAACACTCTCTAAGCTTCCCCTCTCAGCTTCATTCTCAATGGCACTTAATGCCATCTGCTGGCCCTGGTCAGTAATAGCATGCATAAACATCCGGATACCTGCTCGATGGGCCTTGCTAAACCAGTGGTCCAGCTCCACCGTGTTACAGATGGTATGTTGCTGAAGATCAATAAACATCTTTAGACCACCAAACTTAATCCAGTGATCACCAAGACCTGAGGTTAAACCGGACCGAATAATCTCATCCAGCTGGACAGTCTTCTTCAAACCATGGAAGCAGGGAATTAGCTGCATTCTTACCTTCAGTTCATTATTCTTATACATTTTTTGATAGATGTTTGTACTCTCTGCATAACAGGCAAATTCAGAGACCGAGGTGATTCCATGTTCAGTCAGGGCATCAAGGCCCTTCTTTAAAGAATCATAGGTCTGTTTATAATTAAGAGGACTCTTGGAGCCTGGATAAAGATAGTTCCATGCCTCCTCCACATAACCACTGGGCTCACCTGAAGACTGATCCCGTTCAATGAAAGCACCTGGCACCTTATTATACAGCTCTTCAAAGCTGGGTTCAGTGGCTGTAATTCCGAATTTTTTTAGGGCACAGGAGTTTAAGTAATAGCTGTGCATACTGGCCTTGATCACTACCGGGTTATCCGGGGCAACCTGATCCAGTTCCTCACGAGTTGGATAGGGCTGAACTGCACGTCCCTGTCCCAGAATCAGTTCTCCCCCGGGTCTATCCATAACCTCATCTTTAATATTCTGAAGAATATCCTCCTTACTTTTTAGAGGAGGTAGATGACAGCTGACAACATAATCTGAAGTCATCATCCCATAAAGGTCAACATGGGTGTGTGCATCATTAAAACCGGGAATCATGGTCTTACCTTCCAGGTCAATGACTTGAGTTTCTGAGTTTTTTAACTCCATAATATCTTCATTTTTGCCCACAGCAACAATTCTATCCCTGCTAATTGCCACTGCTTCAGCCAGCTGATCCCCATCATCCAAGGTCAATAGCTGTCCATTGGCAATGATTAGATCGATCCCATCTATCATTTAGTTATTACCCCCCGGATAAAGAATGTGTTGCTCACCATACCCTTTATCGATCAGTCTCAATTAAACTATCCAATACAGCTAGCTCTAAATAACAAGATTTAAGATATTTGTTAAAAATTAATCCTGGATAACAGCCTGCTGGCAAGCCTCTATAACAAATATTGTAGAAAACTGCAGGCCTCTTCTCCTGCTGGAATGGAGCATTAAAGTGACCTGCAAACAAATTTACTGGATTAAGCCAGAATAATTTAGATCAAAGACAATCATCATAAACCCATAAATAAATGGAACTAATTTGAAAACAAAAGCCAGTGTATTGCCAGTTATGACCAGCCAGCCCATCCATAAAAACAATTAGAACTGAGTCTTTGAGTTTCAATAAAACTCAAGCCCATAACCAAAATTAATTGATATTTCGGGATATTTATCCTCTTTAATTGTAATAAATACTTACTATCATTGCTCATCCTATATTGTTAATTCATAATATTACTATATATATTGCTGTCAGGAAGGAGAACAAATTAGTTAACAACTGATAAAAGGCCTTCATACAGAGAAAAACTCAATCTACCATACAATAAAGATTTCAAGATTTCATTCTCATTATGCTATTTAGTCCTGGCCTTGGACATTAAAGCCTGATATAGATCTGGACGGCGGTCATTGAAGACAGGCTGATATACCCTTTCTTGAATTACCAGATTATGATCGATCTCCACTGTTAAGAGCTCCTCCTCAGTGCTGGAACCGGCAACCAGAATATTCCCCACCGGATCAGAAGCACAGCTACCCCCCACAAATTGATCCTCTGTCTGGTTACTAACTGAACCAACCGGATTACAGGAAAGAGCATAACACCTATTCTCAACTGCCCTGGTGGCAGTAATGGATTGCAGAAAAGAAGAGGGATGAGAACCATAGTTGGGCATACACCATAACATACAGATTATTGTACAGCCATCCAGCGTCAAAAGCCTGGTATACTCGGGAAACTGATTGTCATAGCAGATCCCCATACCTATCCTTCCAATCTCTGTCTCAAAGGCCTGAACCTCTACTCCTGCTTCAAAATATTGCTTCTCATATCCTGGAATATGGATTTTATCCTGAACACCAATCAGCTCTCCCCCTGGTCCCACCAGTACTGCAGAATTATACATAACACCTGGAAGATTACTGTGTCGACGACCCATCCCCACAATAAGATATAGACCATACCTGGAGGCAGTTTGACAGAGGAAGTCTGTCAACCTTCCAGGTATCTCTTCCACAGCATGATAATATTCCAGTCCAAACTCTCTATTGCGTGGGATAATATATCCTGGACTGTATAGTTCGGGAAATAAAAGCAAGTCAGCATTTTTATCTTCCTTTGCCTCTCTTGCATAATCCATTAATTTATTTTCCTTTGCACTCTGCTCAAACTGACTGAGCTTCACCTGAGCTATTGAGACCCTTGTTTTGTCCATCGCAAACACATTCCTCCAAACTTTTATATAACAAATATTAATTATAAGTTCAAAAAACCATTATTCTATCCCAATTAGGTCAAGCTTCTGTTGATAGTAGGGTATGCTTATTAATAGTTGATGAAATAATAAACATACCCCATCAAACATCAGCCTATCATTTGGCCCCTTTATTAGAGATCCAGTATTTCATCAACATATTCCTGTTTTAAAACTCCTTCATCAATCAAGACAGGAATGATTTCTTCTCTTACCAGTTCCTCAAAGGGCTCACGGTTAATCTGAATATATACTGCATCATGTTCAGTTTTCATTTTTTGCTTCATCTCTTCTATATTGTCCATAACCTGGTCATTCAACCATTCTCCGGTTTGATCAGCAGCTTCAGTTAATACTTGTTGTTGTGAAGGACTTAAACTCTCCCATAAGTCATTGTTCATAATCAAAGCTTCAATAACTGCATAATCCCTTGTTTCAGTAATATACCTGGCAACTTCGGTAAACCTCTGTGGGTAAACCAGATTAATAGGTGTTGGAAGTGCATCGATTGTACCGTATTGCAATGCCAGGTAGACTTCCGCATAATCTATAATGGATATATCAGGACCCATCCTTCCCCAGGTCCCCTGAACTGTATCTGATGGCCACAACCTAAGGTTTAGTCCCTCCAAGTCCTCAAGGCTCATGACAGGTTTGCTTGATACCAATACCATATAAGGTGCTCTAATCCATCGGTGGCCGGCATTAATCATCCTTATATTACCATTCTCTACTAACTCAGGTAATATTAGTTCTTCCAGTACCTCATCATACCATTTGTCCAGCTGTTCCATAGTGCCATCATACAGAAAGGGAACCTCTGTCAGCCTGAGCCGCTCAGAGTATATTTGAAGCCAGTTTGGAGCCAGAAGCATCATCGATTGAGCACCCATTGATACATTCTCCAGCTGGTCTGGGGCAGTACCCAGCTGCTCAGCAGGAAAGATATCAATCAATATTGCACCATCAGTTCCCTCTTCCACCAGTTCCTTAAACATTTCCAGGGCATCATTTTGAACTGTTTCCGGGGACAGTATATGTCCTACTTCTAAATTAAGAGGATTATCTGGAGTGGGCTGAGCAGCAGCATAAAGGCTAAAGAAAGACAAAAGTAATCCGGTAAGAAGGATAATAACCATTTGTTTTTTTAATTTCATTATCAAATACCTCCAATTTTTTAAATAGTACCCTAAAACAACTTGCCCTGCGAACTGTCTCTGAGGGTTAGATTTTTATCACCTCACATTCCCAGCATTCATTTTGGTGACAGATATAGTTACTGGTTGAAAGAGTCATCATACTGCAATTCTTATATAAATAACTGAAGCTTTGTTTTTTCTAAATAATAAAGCACAGTGTAGTATATAAACCTTAAACCTTCACTATAATTAACTTATTTTGCAAATATATTGCATGCCTCAATACTAAAACTTTGATTTAAACCTTAGTGTAGTTGAGGGTATGTCTATCAATCTTAACCAATAAACATACCCCCTTACTTGATTAATCAATTAAGACCAACTACAGACAGCATTAATCTCGTATTTTCATTAAATCGTCCGCATGTTCTTGTTTTATGATCCCCTCTTCAATTAAGACTGGCAGAGCATTATCCAGGACCAGTTCTTCAAGAGGCTTGCGATTGATCCTAATAAAAACTGCATTGTGTTCACTGATCATCCTCTGTTTCATTTCTTCTACCTGTTCCATTACATGTTCATTAAGCCAGTCTCCAATCTCATCAGAGGCCTCCAGCATTGCCTGTTGCTGGCTGGGGCTTAATCCCTCCCAGAGATCATTATTGATTACCAGGGCATCGATTATTGCATAGTCCCTGGTCTCAATAACATATTTTGCCACCTCGGTAAACCTCTGGGGATATACCAGAGTAATGGGAGTAGGCAGTGCGTCAACAGTTCCATACTGGAGGGCAAGATATACCTCTGAGTAATCAATAATTGTTACATCAGGTCCCATCCGCCCCCAGGTCTCCTGGATGGTGGCTGATGGCCAGATCCGGATATTCAGATCCTGGATATCCTCCACGGAAAAGACCGGTTTTCTGGAGACCAGAACCATATAGGGGGTTCTAAGCCATCTGTTCCCATAGTTAATCATTCTTACATTCCCATTCTCTATTAACTCGGGCAGTATCTTATCCTCAAGTACTTCATCGTAGTATCTGTCAAGGTGCTCCATGGTACCATCATAGAGGAAGGGAATTTCTGTTACCTTCAGTCTTTCTGAGTAGACCTGAAGCCAGCTGGGAGTCTCAAACCACATTGACTGAGCGCCAATAGAGACACTCTCTAACATATCGGGAGCAGAACCCAGCTGCTGAGCAGGAAATACGTTAATCTTTAAAGCACCATCAGTACGCTCTTCCACCATTTCTGCGTACCTTAATAAGGCCTGGTGTTGAATGGTTTCTGGGGCCAGAATGTGCCCAATATCCATATCCAGTGGATTGTCAGGAGAGGGATAGGCAAAAGTACTGAGACTGAATAGAGATATCATTAAAACTGTCATCAGGATAATTACATATTTTTTTGTAATATTCATTTCTGCAGTCATACCTTCTTTCATATATTTTATTTTGTGTGAACCATACTTCCAGGCCTATCATCTATCCCCCCCTTTCTTTGAGGTCCTAAAAGGCTCGGCCATTAAATCATACCAGGGAACCAGTAAGACCATTGGTGTCAGAGTCATTCACCCTTTGGGTGTAGACTACCAGAACATATAGATATCTTCATCTTCAAGTTTAAAGTCAGAATAGATTACACCCTGAGGTGGAGTATCCTTTCTCCTCAAATATACGGCCGCCTTTAGCTCCCCACTGCTGTTATCTTCTCCCAGAAATATATCCGCAAAGCAGGAGTATTCTTCATCAAGCTCAACTATCAGCTGACCCAGATCTCTGGCCTTAGTTTCTATCCTTTCCTTCATTTTGCCGGTAATCACAACCAGATGGCTAACATACCTTACCTCTATAGTTTTACTCATCGGCATACACTCCATGCCCTTTAAGATTTTCATATACTTCTTCCATCCCCAGGTCAACCAGCTTGGACCTTGTTGGAAGGGCGGAATTTTTTTCCCAGCCACGGGCACTGTAGTATTCATCGAGCATTATATTCAGATCCTCATCAGTCAGTGGACCATCTTCATGAAAGGGAGCCGATTCCTTCTTCATTCGGTCAGGAATATTATCCTCTGAACGGCGGAAACCCTCTCTGGCGATAAAGGAACGTTCGATATTGACTATCCTCTCTCCACAGCGCAGGAATTCATCCAGAGACAGATCTGAGCCTGTGGCTGAATTATACAGTTCACGCCAGAGATCAAAGTTAAAGAAGAGTTCACCCTTAACCATAAAGACACAGGTGGGCAGGGCCTCGATAACGGCACCGGTATCACCCTTCCACTTCATAAACTCAGCCTTGCCCTCAGGTGAGCGGTTCTGATAAAGCTTCTCTAAATTAAAGTTTAAATCATATTTCTTGATATACTCCCTGATCTTAGAAGGTGCAATAGCAGGCATATAGGGTGGAAACCATTTTGTATGATCAGGACCAGATTCACTGGTTGCCAGACCTAGAGCAATATGATAATTATTTCTGTGCTCGTAAATATCAAGCTCCTGCCCCTTAATGGTCATGGCAAACTCCTCTGAGCCTCCACCAACCTCCCTGGCCG
>CAZXKH010000046.1:0-9927 GCA_964641385.1 uncultured Clostridia bacterium
CCTTTGCTTTTCCCTTTGACAGCCTTCCCACTCTTGGTTCTCTGCTCCAGTTTTTAATCAATCTGATTATGGGTTATCTGGGATTGACCGTTGCTCTTAAGAAGAAGGAGGATCTGCTGAGTGTCTTCAATCGTCTGCCGGTTAGCCGTACCTCTGATGATGAGGATAGTCCTGCTCCCAAGATCCTGGACACCAGTGTTATTATTGATGGCCGTATTGCAGATATCTGTGAAACTCTTTTTCTGGAGGGAACACTAATTATTCCCAATTTTGTCCTGGAGGAGTTGAGGCATATTGCTGATTCCTCGGACCTCTTAAAAAGAAATAGAGGCCGCCGGGGCCTGGATATCCTGAAAAAAATTCAGCAGGATGAAGGGATTAAGGTGGAGATAGTAAGCCAGGACTTTGAAGATCTGGATGATGTTGATGCCAAGCTGGTTAAGCTGGCTCAGCTCTATTCTGCCCATATCATTACCAATGATTTTAATCTGAACAAGGTGGCTGATCTTCAGGGAGTTAAGGTACTCAATATTAATGAACTGGCCAATGCGGTAAAACCGGTGGTTCTTCCCGGTGAGGAGATGGAGGTTAAGATCATCAAGGAGGGTAAGGAGAAGGGACAGGGAGTTGCCTATCTTGATGATGGAACCATGATTGTTGTCGATAATGGGGAACAGCATATTGGAGATGAGATCAAGGTGCTGGTAACCAGTATTCTGCAGACTGCTGCCGGAAGGATGATCTTTGCCAAACCCAAAGCAGCAGAGCATGTTTTGTAGGGAGGTTCGGGCATGAAAACAGGAGTTGTTATTCCGGCTGCCGGTAGCGGAAAGAGGATGGAGAGGGAAGAGAACAAAGTCTTTCTCTCCCTGCTGGGCAGGCCAGTCCTGGTTTATACCCTTTCTCTTTTTTGGGGACACCGGGACATACATCAGCTGGTGCTGGTGGGCAAGGAAGAAGAGCTGGAAAGGTACCATTCTCTGGTGGAGGAGTATTTTGGAGCTGAGACCGGGATCAGGATCGTTGCTGGAGGTGACAGCAGACAGGAATCTGTCTTTTCAGGGCTTGAGAACCTTGATGGTGGAACTGATTATGTGCTGATTCATGATGGGGCCCGTCCTCTGCTTTCACCCCGGCTGCGGGACGCAATTATGTCTGAGGTTAGGAAGAAGAAGGCAGTGGTACCGGCACTGCCCCTTAAAGAGACTGTTAAAGAAGTGAATGAGAGAGGTATTGTTCGCAGGACAGTACCCCGCCATTCTCTGAGGGCAGTGCAGACTCCTCAGGCCTTTTCCTTTAGTCTTCTCTATCGAGCCTACCACCAGGGGCTGATTTCTGGCCGTATGATGACTGACGATGCTTCTTTCGTGGAAAGGGAGATGAACTTTAAAATACAGATAATTCCAGGCTGTGAGGAGAACATTAAGCTGACCACTCCTCATGATCTTCTGCTGGCCGAAGCTATTCTTAGAGCCAGAGGTGAGAAGGAATGAGGGTGGGGCAGGGGTATGATGTACATCCTTTGGCTGCTGGAGAATCCTTGATTCTGGGTGGAGTGGAGATCGACTACCACCTGGGACTGGCAGGTCATTCCGACGCAGATGTTCTCATCCATGCCTTAATGGATGCTCTGCTGGGGGCAGCCGGTCTGGGTGATATTGGCATCTATTTCCCTCCGGGAAGGGAGGAATGGAGGGGAGCCTCCAGCCTTCTTTTGCTCCGTCTGGTAATGGATAAGCTGAAAGAGAGGGGCCTGGAGGTGGTCAATGCAGACACCCTTCTGGTGGCAGAGAAACCACAGCTGAGCCCCTATTTTCCTGAGATGAAAAGTAGAATACAGCCTCTACTGGAGGTGGATGGTGGGGCATTGAACATTAAGGCTACCACCACTGAGGGCCTGGGCTTTATCGGACGAGAAGAGGGTATTGCTGCCCGGGCTGTTGTCCTAGTAAATACCAAAGGAAGGTGAGGACCGTGTTTGTAAAGGAGATAATGGTCAATGATCCAATAACCATTGGTACTGATTCCACTCTGGTGGAGGCAGAACAGCTGATGAAGGTCAACCAGATTGGGCGTTTAATCGTTGTCGATGAGGAGGGAGAGGTGGCTGGAATTTTGACGGATGGGGATCTGGTCCAGGAGCATGATCTGAAGACCCCTGTCCGGGAGATTATGTCCACTGAGGTGCTCAAAGTCTATGAGAAGCAGATGGTTCAGGATGCAGCTCGTTTGCTTTCCGATCATCAGATTGGTGGACTGCCAGTTCTAGACAGTGAGGATCACCTGGTAGGGATTATTACTGCCGAGGATATTGTTTCTGGTTATGTACAGAACGATGATTCTCCCAAGCTGACCCCTGAGGCAGCGGCTATCTATCTGGCCATGACCAGGAGCCGTGAATATGAAAAGTACTGGCTGGATAAGGTTAAGGGGTACAGCTACCGGGCAGCAATTACCCAGGCCGGGGCCAGTGCAGAGAAACTACCCATCAAACTCAGAGAGAGCACCACTGTGGCTGCCATTGCCCGGGAAGTAATCAGAGAGACCTCAAGGGAGAAGATTGCTGTCTCCAATGCAGTTAAGGATGCCTTTTTGCAGCTATCCTTTATCAACCCTGGACTGGGAGGAGGTTTTAAGGTCTCGGTTGTCAGGGGTGAGGGCAGGGTAGCAGTGGCTATCTTCGGTAAGTTTGGCCATGCTCTGGTTGATGGCCCGGAACAGCTGGCCCTGGGGGTAAGTATAATTTAATAGGTTTGACCTGACCTGATACTTTATGTTATAATAGCAGCCAGTACAGAGATAGAAGGGACGGTAGAAATATAATGCAGGATCTTCGTGTCCGTTTTGCACCAAGCCCCACCGGAGAGATACATATCGGAAACTTGCGGACTGCTCTTTTTAACTGGCTCTTTGTCCGACGTTTTGGGGGGCAGTTTATTCTAAGAATTGAAGATACAGATCGGGCCCGTTCCACTGATGAATACGAGCAAGTAATTATTCAGGAGCTGGAATGGCTTGGCCTTGATTATGATGAGGGTATTGGTGTCGGTGGGGACCGGGGGCCATATCGCCAACGGGAAAGGCTCTCTCTTTACCGCCAGTATGCAGACCAACTGCTTCAGCAGGAACAGGCCTACCACTGTTACTGTACCAACGAAGAGCTGAAAAAGATGCGTGTTCAGGCCCTTTCAGAGAGCAGGATGCCCAGGTATGATGGGCGCTGTCGGCACCTTTCTTCTGAGGAGAGGCAAAAAAAGGTGGAAGAGGGCAGGAAGCCCGTCTTACGCTTTAAGATGCCTGAGGTAGATGAGGTATTGGTGGTTAAGGATCTGGTGCGGGATGAGGTTGAGTTTAAGAGCAGTGTGCTCGATGACTTCGTACTCCTTAAATCAGATGGGATGCCCACCTATAACTATGCAGTGGTTATTGATGATGCCCTGATGGAGGTAACTCATGTAATCAGGGGTGAGGACCATCTATCAAATACACCAAAACAGATGTTGATTTACCAGGCCCTTGGTTGGGAGCCACCCTCCTTTGCTCACCTGGGAATGATCCTGGACCGGGAGGGGGGCAAGCTGAGCAAACGCAGTGATGATGCCTATGCCTTTGTCAGCCAGTACCGGGAAAGGGGTTATCTGCCGGAGGCCATGGTTAACTACCTGGCTCTTTTGGGCTGGTCACCACCTGATGAGGATGAACTCTTGACTGTAGAGGAGCTCTGTCAGAGCTTTTCTCTGGAGAGGGTCAGTAAGAGCTCGGCCATCTTTGATCTGGATAAGCTGGACTGGATAAACGGGATCTATATTCGCCAGGCAGATCTAAAACGAATTGCCAGTCTTTTACGCCCCTATCTGGAAGAGGCCGGTTATCTGGAGGGAGACTTCAGTGAGGAGGAGTACCGCTGGTTTTTGGATTTCACCTCTCTGATGCGTGATGCCCTTGATAACCTCTCACAGATTACCAGCCGGACTTCCTTTATCTTTGAAAGGCCGGAACCGGTGGAGCATGATCTCCTTGAAGAGGAAGAGGTTCAGTCCATGTTCGGTGAGATGAGCAGGGCTTTAGGTGAAATTGAGCGCTGGGAGATAGAGAGTGTTAGAGCGGCTTTAAAACAGGCCATTAAAGAATTACCTATTGGTGGTAAGAGGGTTTATCTGCCCCTGCGGCTCGTTCTTACCGGAGAGAGTTCAGGACCCGAGCTCTATGCAGTGGTCTATCTGCTGGGGAAAAAAGAGTCACAGTACCGATTGCAGAGGGCAGTTCAGTAATAAAGAATATGCTGGTGATGACGAGGTTGAGTAGGCTGCTGCAGCCAGGTACCAGAGAGGGAACCCACAGGCTGTAAGGTTCTCCCTTAAGGTGGCAGCTGAAACTGCTCCTCTGAGCCCTGGTATTAAGCCTGCCAGCGGCTGGCCCCTGTTACAGGGCCTCTTTGAGCGGGTGGTCTTTTATAGACTGCCAAGTAGAGTGGAAACGCGGGATACCGTCTCTTGTAGGGGCGGTTTATTTTATTATCTGGGGTGGTAATATGTTCAAAGGATTGAGAAGTGATATCAAGGCCGTTTTTGATCGGGATCCGGCAGCCAATAACCTGCTGGAGGTTTTGCTCTGTTATTCAGGGCTACATGCCATTTTGCTGCACAGGGTTGCTCACTTTTTATACCGGCGCCTGGGACTGGTAACTTTGCCCCGGTTCATCTCTCAGCTGGGTCGTTTCCTGACCGGGATTGAGATCCATCCCGGGGCCCAAATCGGTGAAGGCTTCTTCATTGATCACGGGATGGGTGTGGTGATTGGTGAGACTACAGAAATCGGGCATGAAGTAACCATCTATCAGGGGGTGACCCTTGGTGGTACCGGCAAGGAGAAGGGCAAGCGTCATCCCACCATCGGTGATGGGGTGATGATCAGCACTGGAGCCAAGATCCTGGGCTCCATTACCATCGGTCCTCGGGCCAAGGTGGGAGCGGGAGCAGTTGTGCTGGAAGATGTTCCTCCTGACAGCACGGTGGTTGGTATTCCGGGTCGGGTTGTCATTAGGGGAGGGCGCAGAATCAGTGTGCCTGATCTTGATCATGGAGACCTGCCCGATCCGGTGGTAGAGATGCTAACTGCCCTGCAGCAGCGGATTAAAGATCTGGAAGAGGAGATGGAGAGTCTGGAAAAGAATCAGAGGGAGAGTGAGGCAGTTTGAGCCTGAGGGTATACAATACACTGACCGGAAAAAAGGAAGATTTTGAGCCCTTAAGGGCCGGGGAAGTCAGAATGTATGTCTGTGGTCCCACCGTCTATGATTACTTTCATATTGGAAATGCCCGGGCCTTTCTGGTACCCGATGTTATACGTCGTTATCTGGAGTACACTGGTTATCGGGTGGTACAGGTATTAAACTTTACCGATATCGATGATAAGATCATTAAGACTGCACAAAAGGAGGGAGTGGAGAGCTTACTGCTGGCAGAAAAATATATCCGGGAATTCTTTAAGGATGTTGAGGCACTGGGGATTAAGGCCGCTGATTATTACCCACGGGCAAGGGATCACATGCAGGAGATTATAGACTTTATTGCCCGACTTAAGGAGCAGGGCTATGTCTATGAGAGTCAGGGGGACCTCTTTTTCTCCGTCCGCAGTTTTGATGATTATGGCTCTCTTTCCGGACAGGATCTGGAAAGCCTTCAGGAGGGAGTTCGTATTGAGGCCGATGATCGTAAAAGGGATCCCCTTGATTTTGTGCTCTGGAAGGAGGCCCGCCCGGGCGAACCCACCTGGGAGAGCCCCTGGGGCCCCGGAAGACCGGGCTGGCATACAGAGTGCTGTGTTATGTCCAGGCAATACCTTGGTGAGGGTTTTGATATCCATACCGGTGGCTCTGACCTTATCTTTCCCCACCATGAAAACGAGCGGGCTCAGAGTGAAGCTGCTACCGGCACTAAGTTTGTAAGCTACTGGCTTCACAACGGATATATTAATATTGAGGGTGAGAAGATGTCCAAATCCCTTGGAAACTTCTTTACTACCCGCGAGGTGCTGGAGGAGTTTGACCCCCAGGCCCTGCGCTACTTTCTGTTATCCAAACACTACCGCAGTCCCATTAACTTTTCCCGGGAAGGTCTTCAGGAAGCAGTAGAGGGGTTAAAGAGGATTAAAAACTTTCTGCGCAGTTTAAAGGAGGAGCTGCTTCGCCTGCGCCTGGGTGGTGAAGAGAAAGTACTGCGGGCAGAGGAAGAGTTCAGCTACCTGCAGGAGCGGGAAAACAACTTCCTGGAGGCCATGGATGATGACTTTAATACTGCCCGGGCCATCGGTCATTTGCAGGAGCTGGTCCGAAGTGGCAATCGGCTGCTTAATACTGGTCTCAGTGCCTGTCCCGAAAACCATGCTTTGATGCAGTCCTACCGGAAGACACTGATCCGCCTGGCCGGTATTCTGGGCCTTGATCTTGAGACTTATGCCCGGGAAGCTGAGGGCCAGCAGCAGATAGGACCCCTGGTGGATCTATTGCTGGATCTGCGCCAGAAGGCACGGGACAGTAAGGACTGGGAAGAAGCAGATCTGATCAGGGATCACCTTGGGGAACTGGGGATTGCGGTGGAGGATGGCCCTCAGGGTTCCTCCTGGTATCCTGTAGAATAAAGGGGTTGAAAGCATGTCTGCCTGGAGTGACAGGTTAAAGCAGCTCTGGTCTCTGCTATTTTCAGAGGCCAGGAAAGGGGAGGAGCTTTCCTATAACCAGCTGTCCTATTTGGGTGACAGTTTACTGGATCTATGCATCCGTTTAAAGATCATGGATGCCCATCCCGAAATGGAGATTGAGGAACTCCATCAGCAGGCCATCAAATATGTTAACCCTGTTACTGAACGTCTCTTTCTGGAGGAGATTTATGTTGGACTAACTGATGAAGAAAAGAGGATGGTGGGGAAAATTAAAAGAAATGTCTCTCGCTTTCCCTCCTATATACATTTGCAGGACTTTCAGGGGGCCAGAGCCCTGGAGGCCCTGCTGGCCTATCTCTTTATCATTGAGGATTTTGAACGCCTGCAGTCCTTTGTTGATCGCTTTGAGTACCTGGTAGAGGAAGAGAAGCTGCCTAAGACAGATAAGAGAAAGGAGGACATTTGAGAGATGGAATATAAAAAACCCAGGGTAACGCTTATAAGTCATACTCCCAATCCCGAGGAGAATATTGCCCTGGCAGCCAGGATGTGTTATTCCTCCCGGGAAGTGGCCCGGCTGCGGGAGGAGCTTACAGAGGAGGAAATTTCAGATCTGGTTGAGCTTTTACTGGATAAGGGTCATCACAGTGTACTGGAAATGGCCAGCTTCAGCTTTGCTATAGAAGGTATTTCACGGGTTACCAGTCATCAGCTGGTACGTCATCGCATCGGTTGCTCCTATGCTCAAAAATCACAGCGCTACTTGCAGGAAAATGATTTTAGTTATATAATACCGGAGAGGGTGGATAAATCAGAGCAGGCTTTAGAGGTCTATCGGGAACAGATGGAGCAGAGCCAGAGGGCCTATAACCGTCTGTTAAAGATGGGTATCCATCATGAAGAGGCCAGGTACCTGCTGCCCTCTGCCGTGGAGACCAAGATCTTTATTACCATGAATGCCCGGGCCCTGCATCATTTTTTTAAGCTCCGGTGCTGCCTGAGGTCTCAGCAGGAGATTAGAGAGCTGGCGATAGAACTTAGGCGCCAGGTACGCCAGGTGGCTCCCCGCCTCTTTAAACAGGCAGGTGCACCCTGTGAGACCAGTGGTCACTGCCCGGAGGGAGATTACTCCTGTGGGCGCCTGGAGGAGGATGATAGTTAGTGCGTCGTATTCCAGGCTATAATCCGGTGCTGGAGGCTCTTCGTTCCGGGACCAAAATCAAAGAACTGTTGATCAGTAAGAGGAGAAAAAGGGGCTTAAAGGAGCTGCTCAGGCTGGCCAGTCAGCAGGGAGTAAAGGTCAGGCAGATTGACCATTTAAAGCTGAAAGAGAGAAGTGGTGTCTCTTCCCCACAGGGGGTACTGGCTCTGGCCGAAGAGCTAAAATATCTATCACTGGAGGACCTGCTATTGATGCTGGAGGAGGATCCTCTGGTGGTGATCCTTGATCACCTTCAGGACCCCTATAACCTGGGGGCCATTATCAGATCCTCCTATCTTTTAGGTGCTGATGGAGTGGTTATTCCCAGGGATAGAAGTGCCGGTCTCTCTCCCACCGTCTCAATGGCAGCAGCGGGAGCGGTGGAATATTTACCCCTGGTGCAGGTAACAAATATTGCTCGATCACTAAAGCTGCTCAAGGAGAAGGGTCTTTGGGTGGCAGGAGCAGAGGCTGAGGGGGGAGAAAACTGCGATCAGCGTCAGCTGACCGGACCTCTGGCCCTGGTAATTGGTAGTGAAGGTAAGGGTCTCAGACCCTTGGTTAAAAAGACCTGTGATTATTTAATAAAAATTCCCTTACAGGGTCAGCTGGACTCTCTTAATGCTTCAGTGGCAGCGGGAATTCTGCTTTATGAGATTGGCAGACAGCGCCGAAAAAAGTGATGATTTCAGTCTCTTATGGAGTTAGAAAAACTTTCATTGGTATTATTCCTTGACTTACCAAGATAGGATAAGTTATAATTAATATTGGGTCTTCAGCAAGAGCTGTTGCGGGTCCTGATAACAAAGTTTCTTCTTTTCACTGACTGAGATTCTTTACAACAGATTCAGGGTGTGGCTGTCCTGTAAAAGGGATGCAGGTTTACAGACTACTGGTGGGAGGGAAAAAATTTGAACAGCCATTTGCAGCGGAAAGAGTACGATTGCTACAACAACATGACTGATGATGAGATTGTACAATTTGCTCATAATGGCAATCAGGCGGCACTGGAGTATCTAATCAAAAAGTACAAGAATTTTGTACGGGCCAAATCCCGTTCTTACTTTCTGGTTGGAGCAGACAGAGAGGATATAGTCCAGGAGGGAATGATCGGTCTTTACAAGGCCATTCGTGATTACAAGACGGAACGTCTTGCTTCCTTCCGGGCCTTTGCAGAGCTCTGTATTACCCGTCAGATTATCACCGCCATTAAGACGGCCACCCGCCAGAAACATCAACCGCTTAATTCTTATGTTTCCTTGAATAAACCCATCTATGATGAGGAATCGGAAAGAACCCTGCTCGATGTTCTAAAGGGTAGCAAGCTTACCAATCCTGAGGAACTCTTTCTCAGTCAGGAAGCCTATCAGATGATCGAAAACCAGATTATGGAGATGCTCAGCGAGCTGGAACTGCGGGTCTTAATGGAGTACCTTGATGGTAAATCCTATAAAGAGATTGCCGGTCAGCTGGACAGGCATGTGAAATCAGTGGACAATGCCCTGCAGAGAGTAAAGAGAAAACTGGAGGGTTTTCTACAGAAAAATAATATATAATGGTATAAGCCTTTAAAAACACGGGAATAACAAAGATAAATATCTGTAATCGTATTTTAAAGCAATAAATGATCCAGGAACTACCCTTAACCTTCTTGACCAGTCCAATATTAGGTTGTATAATGTGAATTGTCCTTTTTAAGAGAAACTTAATATTGATGTGGAGGGATGCCCGAGTCTGGCTAAAGGGAGCAGACTGTAAATCTGCCGGCGCTGCCTACGAAGGTTCAAATCCTTCTCCCTCCACCATTTCTTTTATATTAGGACTTTGATAACTAAAGGCCCACGTAGCTCAGTCGGTAGAGCGCGTCCATGGTAAGGATGAGGTCACCGGTTCAAATCCGGTCGTGGGCTCCATTCTATAGATGTTAATTCTGATTGTTTTTTGCTTTTACTGGTCTTAATAATAAACCCTATAATCCAGCAGATTAAAACACGGGTAAGGAGGACATACTGATGGCAAAGGAGAAGTTTGAGCGGTCCAAGCCGCACATGAATGTAGGAACCATT
>CAZXKH010000047.1:0-9756 GCA_964641385.1 uncultured Clostridia bacterium
TCTCCTTAACAGCAAGGGTGGTCAGACCACCGGTGATCAGTTTACCTTTGGGGCTGAATACGGCTATCGGATAGAGAATGGTCAGGTGGCCGGGATGGTCAGGGATATAAACATCAGTGGTGAGCTCTTCTCCACCCTTCAGGATATCTCCATGGTTGCCGATGATCTCACCTTCTCTGAAAGTGGTGGCTGTGGTAAGGGACACCCCATGCAAAGCAACTCCTGGTCGGGCAGGGGGGCCCCCCAGGGTGAGATGGATCGGGTTAATGTGGGGGGTGTGTGATCATGATGATTAATGATCATCTCAAACAAAAGTTTGAGCAGGCAGAGTTATTGACCATCAATGAAGAGGAGTTTAAACTGAAGGTGGAAAACTGGGAGCTGCAGGGTCTCTCATCTCAGAATCTGACCAAGAGTAGTTTGCGTGTCATCGATGAGGGCAGAATTGGTAGCAACACTACCTTTGGTAGCCTGGAAGATAGCAGTGATCAGCTGATTAAGGGTGCCTCAGAATCCGTTCGTTTTGGGGGTGAGGCCAGTTTTGCTTTCGCCGGCCCCGGTACCGGCAGTTATCAGCTTAAAAGCAATAAGAATTACGATGAGGCCACTCCGGAGGATTTCTTCTCCTTTCTGCAGGAGTGTTTAACTGCAGTACGGGAGAGAGAAGAGGAGATGACCTTTAATCTGGGACTGGAAAAGACCAGGCGCCTCATTCAGCTGGAGACCAGTGAGGGTTGCCAGCGGAAGGAGTATCAGGTGCTTTTTTCACTGCTCTTTTCCACACCCATTCCGGGAGGTGGATCTGAGCTATTGCGTATGCTTTATGCTCCCGAGTTTTTTAAAGAGCTGCCTGAGCGCGAAATCGAAGAGCTTATACGAGACTATCGGGCTTCGAAGGAGGTTTCAGTGCCGGAGACAGGAAAGATGCCGGTGCTCTTTATGCCCCGCTGTCTTTATTTTTTACCCCTAAGCCTGGCGGAGGGGATCAGTGGTAAGAACCTCTATCGGGATACCTCTCCCTTAAAGGACCGTCTGGGAGAGAAACTCTTCTCAGATCGAATTACTATCACTGATTGCCCGCAGATGGCAGGCAGTCCCAGGGCAAGATACTTTGATGATGAGGGGATTCCCACCTCAGAGCAGACCATTGTTGAGGCAGGAAGCTTGCAGCAGTATATCTATGATCTGGAGTATGCCACCCGGATGGGCGCTGAACCCACCGGTCATGGCATGAAGCAGTCTCTCTTTTTTTCAGATATCGACACTCCTGTCACCCCCTCTCTGATCAACCCTGTTATCCAGCCCGGTGAGGACAGTCGGGAGGATATCCTCTCCAGCCTTAAGGAGGGAATTATTGTGGAGTCGATAGTTGGTTTTCATTCCTCCAACTATACCCAGGGCCATTTCTCAGTTCAGGCCCATGGATTCCACGTCCAGCAGGGAGAGATAGCCGGCAGGCTGCAGGATGTGATGATTGCCGGCAATATCTATCAGGACTTTAAAAATGTGCAGGCTGTTGGTGAGAGGCTTGAACCTACATTTTATGGTTTTGCTCCCTGTTTGCTGGTAGATGGTATTAGCGTTACAGGCCGGTGAGATCAACAGATAAGGAGCAAAACACTGATCTTTTAACTGCCGGCAACCAGTTTCTGCCTGTGAGGTGCTTCTGGTTTCTTGACTTTGAAGAGCAGGTTGATTCTGCTGGATATTGGCTTCACTTGATGCCCAGGAGATGAACCCTTTTGCCTACAATAGTTCATGCCTCAGGGCCTGGATGAATTTATAGAAGAGATTGACCTTGAAAGGCTTGTCTGCTGGTAGAGGCTGGCTGATCAGAGAGGTATAGTCAATCAACTGGCCCTTTTCTTAAGGGCCAGTTGATTGGTAAATGCTTGCCTGTCTTAAAGAGGTAAAGGATCTAAGGTAGCATAATTAGAAAATGGAGGTTCTGATGAGAGATGCAGTATGAATCAAACTATTTTTTATTCTACTGGTTGCTTTCTCTGTTACCCATTGCCCTGTTGCTTTTTACCCTGCTTAAGCTGAAGTGGAAATCCCAGCAGGCGGCACTTTTATCACTGGTGGTTGCTCTTCTGGCTTCCCTGCTGGTCTTTGGTATCAGCGGTCAGGGTCTTTTGGTGGCCACCGGCAAGGGTCTCAGTTTGAGCCTCTTTGTGTTACTCATTATCTGGTCGGCAGTTATCCTCTATCATTTCGCCAGGGAGGCAGGGGCCTTAGAGGAGATCAGCTCCAGCATGGCCCATCTTAGCAGAGGCAGGCTGTTGCAGCTGCTCTTAATGTCCTGGTGTTTTTCCTCCTTCATACAGGGGATCTCGGGTTTTGGTGTTCCGGTGGCCATTGTGGCTCCCCTGATGGTGGGGATGGGCTTTGACCCACTGGTAGCGGCAGCCACCACCCTGGTGGGCCATTCCTGGGCGGTAACCTTTGGTTCCATGGCCTCTTCCTTTTATACTTTGCAGCTGGTTACAGCTCTGCCAGAGGATTTGCTTGCCTTCTGGCTGGGAATTCTCTTTCTGCTTCCCATTCTTTTCTGTGGTCTGGCAGTGGCCCATATCTATGGTGGCTGGCGGGCTGTAAGGGAGGCTCTGCCCACAGTAGTGATGGTTTCAGCTGTTATGGGTCTTACCCAGCTATTGGTGCCACATCTGGGTGCAGTCCAGCTGGGTTCTGTGCTGGCCGGTCTCTTTGGTACTCTGACCATCTTAATCATATCTCGCTTTAGAGCTGGGGAGGAAGGTGATGCTTTTTCCTCTTCATCAGCTGAGGGCTCCATGACTCTCCGGGAGGCCTTTTTGCCCTATCTTAGCCTTATTCTTCTGATTATTGTCTTTCAGCCGGCTCCCATTCGGGAGGCCCTGGCCGGATTTAGAATTGGTTTCTCCTTTCCGGAGGCAGTAACAGCCTGGGGTTACAGGGTGCCGGCAGTTACTGATTATGCTGCCATCAGGCTCTTTGCTCATCCGGCTCCCTTCATTCTTTTTTCAACCCTGCTGGCGGCCCTATTCTACCGTCGTCGTGGCTATTTCAAAGCCGGTGCCCTGCAGCGGATTAGAAGTAAGACAGTGGGGCAGTGCCTGCCCACCACCATCAGTATTTCTCTGCTGGTGGTCATGGCTCTGGTGATGAAGGATTCGGGAATGACAGTGCTGCTGGCTCAGGGTGTGGCCAATCTCTCAGGTCAGCTATATCCCATTTTCTCTCCCCTGGTTGGGGTTCTGGGCAGCTTTATGACTGGCAGTAATACCAACTCCAATGTCCTCTTTGGTGCCTTTCAGCGGGAGGTGGCCCTCAACCTTGGCCTGCAGGCCTGGATTATTGCTGCTGCTCAATCTGTAGGGGGCTCACTGGGAAGTGCGGTGGCTCCGGCCAAGGCCCTGCTTGGAGCTTCAACCGTTGGCATCACCGGGCGTGAGGGGGAACTCTTGCAGAAGACTCTTAGCTATACTCTGATAAATGTTCTGCTGGTGGGGATCCTCACTCTCTTATTCACTCTCTGGTAGACAGAGGGAGCTAACATCCTTCAGCTGATAGGGTTGGTGGTAGGAGGAGAAAAGGACCTTCTCTTCCAGTAAGGGGAGTTGACTATTAAAGTACATATTAAAGATCAGTGGAAAGATATTGATGGGTGTTTTGATCTCCAGCTTCATATTATCAGTCTCAGGCAGCTTAAGGGCCAGGAGAATCCCCATTCTCTCCTGGATAAATTCAGCTGAGGGATGCTCCCACTCACCCAGGGAGGCCGGGCCGTGATCGGCCTGGAGAATGATGATGGGAGAGGGGCCCTCACTCTCTTTAAGTCTGTCTATTAGCTGCAGTATCTCCTGATTAATATACTTTAACTGTTCTATGTATTCCTCTCTGTACTGCCAGAGATCGCCAGCCAGGTCTCTTTTCCCTTTATGGATGGCTTTGCCCTGACTATCAAAGAGATAGGGTGGATGTGGAGGAAGTAAATGGGCCATCGCAAAGACCGGGCCCTCTTTTTTTTCTCCTATTTCAGCCAGAGAAGAGAGGGTAAAGATGATTCTCTCTCTGGCCCTGTCACCACTGATCAGAGGTCTGAGCATTGTTGTCCGCAGTGTCTGGTAAAGGAAGTGATTGTGGGTGCTACCCGGTGAAGGATTGTATTCTGCTCTTGAGTTACTGATGGTACCGCTCCAGCCGGAGTCATAATTAATGGTAGTATAACCCAGCTGGTTGAAAGCATGAAATACCCTGCTATTATCGATTAGTTGATAGGGTTTTAATTGATTTCGACCGGCGGGGAGAGGGATAAGGTTCTTCAGATAATCCATGTTTAGTGAACTGGCCAGGGAGAGGAAGGTAAGGGCATAGTTGGAGTAACCATCCTCCTTCAGCTGGAAACCCCTTTCCTCCAGCTGCTGGTAAAAATCTTGATTGGGTGTTCCGTAGAGCTTCTTAAGTGTGGAACTGCTGGCATAACCGTCAAGAATGAGATAATAGATATCCGGGGCAGGTTCGGGCACTCTTAGCTTTTGATCTGCAGACATTTCTGTTTCCACATTTCCGGGTCTGTTCAGCTGGTAATAAAGAATGTTATACAGGGGAAAGATAAGCAATACTACTGTTACCAGACTCATAATCGAGGTTATTGCGTCAAGGGATAACCTGATTTTTTTGATCAGGTAAAGACCCAGAAAAAGAAGAATTAGCCAGAGGGTGTACAGGGGCAGGTTTCCCTGTATAAGGATTGAATTGGGAATAAGAAGCCTTAGGCCCCTTAACAGATGTCCATAGGTAAAGAAGAGCATGATTGTCCAGGAGACCATGAGGGCGGCTTTGTTTCTGTCTCTTACCAGGAACCAGAAACCGAATAAGAGCAGAAGAGCTGCTATCGGAGTGGAATAGATAAGGGGTAGAATTTCTCCTGGCAGGGCATGGTGCAGGTTGTGGGAGAGATAAAAGAGAGGGGGATACAATGATAGAAGTAGTGGGTAGAGATAGAGCATGGTTTTATTTCCCCTCCATCAGGTACATTACCCTTTCACTCTCTGGCAGGGATTCTTTTTCTAAGAGCTGATAGTACCTGCTGAATTGTTGTTCAAAGTTTTGCTGAGTGTAGGATGAGAAGAGGTTTTCACGCCCACTGACCAGGCCCCTTGCTCGCGGGTCTGAGAGGGGTATGAACTCAATGATTATGTATTTGCCAAGGGAAGAGAAGTATTCTGCTATTCTTTCCAGGGGAAGATTGTTTCCCAGAGCCAGATGGTGAACTAGAGCCAGGCTGAGAAGAAGATCTGCCGGCCCTCTCTCTTTTAGGGAGTTACGTTCTTTATGTTCCCATCCCAGGCCGGGACTGGGGTTTCTAAGATCAAGCACCAGTGGCAGGATACCCGGTGCTTGATCCTTTAATAACTGTCGGTAGTTTCTTTCCACACAGGCCGGATCCAGATCAAAGGCCAGAGTTAAAGTGGCTTTTTCTGCTGTCAACCTGCTAAAGAGTCCGGTATTGGCTCCCAGATCCCAGACCAGCTCAGCACCGGTGGTTTCCAGAAACTCCTTCACCAGCTGCTTTTTTTTCTTTAAGCCTGTCTCTGAATAGCTGTGCTCCTGGTAATACCCAGACCAGGTAGAGTCATTTGGTTCCCATTTCAGTTTCTTTATTGCTCCCTCCAGGCTATCGATTATTCCCCGCAGGGATAGCTTGCCCATCCTGACCTTTTTTTGGTCTATCTCTCGTTGGGCAAAATGGTTCTGACCCCTGGCATGCAGGTGAAGATGAGAGAGCAGGGAGAAGCTGAAGCGGCTCTTTAAAGGCAATAGAGAGCTGGCCAGATCCAGTGGAATGCCATCCAGATGGACCCTGAAGAGTTTGTTAAGCCTGATATCACAGTAGCTCATTAGAGCCAGGGGAGCCAAAAAATGCTGGCAGAACTGTCTGTACGCAGGCCATGGCTCTCCTTCTTTTTGTATTTGAAAGGAGAGGGTATCAATGAAAATGGGCTCAGCTCCCTGAAATTGTAGGTTATAGGCACTGGCATCCTTGAGGGTCATTCCATGATCAAGGGCCATTTTCTGTATCTTCAGGGTGCTGAGGGCAGCTGATTTAAGCTGACTGAAACACCATTCATAGGGATAGGAGATAAAGGGTAGCCTTTCAGGCTGGATTATCTTATAGGCTATTTCAGCCCGGGCAGGTTTTATATCTACCTCTTGATGTGGTATCAGCAGCCGGTTTTCCACCAGCTGCTGATAAAGACCGGAATCCATTAGCCGCTCATAATCCTGCTGGCAGCTGTGGTTGAGCTGACGATAGAGTTTATCTCCTCTAAAGAATAAAAAACCAGCAGGATCACGGAAGGAGGCCTTCAGGATCCTTTCATTCTGCTTTTTCATAGCTCTCCTTTCCAGGTGTTAAGCTGCTGACGAAGGATTTAATTTTCTTCCAGAAGATCTTATCACCCAGAAGAGCACCGGCCACTGCACCCAACAGCAGCTGGATAATCAGGCTGCCTGTTCCCGGATCCAGGTAGGCACAGGCTCTGTCTGTGGCTGTAAGCAGCAGGAAAAAGAGGAATAGAATAAAGATAAATTTTTTTTCTTTCATTGTTCATTTCCCCCCCCTTGGTGTAGAGAGATAATTATTTCTTAATGCTACAATTAATTAAAGCATTAATAATTCACTCCAGCATCAACAAAATGCAAATTTTATGTAAAGATTATTATTCTTTCGAGAAGGCACAGGAAAATAATAAAATGAAACATCAAAGCAGGCCTAATTGATTGAAGCAGGATTTAACCTTTAGGATCAATAAACCCTATCCAGTCTATTTGGATAGGGAGATAACTATATCTGTAAAAAAGATGTTTTAGGATGAATTATTTTTCTGTTTCCTCAAAATGGTGGAAAGCCTTGGCCAGAGTGGCTTTACTCACCAGGGATTCTCTGTACAGGGTGTCGTTTCTGGCAATCCAGGAGGCAATAAAACAGACGATGGTGGCAGGAATGATCATCTCCACACCGAATATTTCCACTGCCAGCAGGGTGGTGGTGATGGGTATATTGGCTGCAGCTCCCAAAAGCCCTACGCTTCCAGTTGCTACCAGGGCTGTAGGGTGAGGATAATTGATGGTGCTTGCAATTAGAGCTCCCGTTAGTCCTCCAATGGTTAGGCTGGGGACCACTGTTCCTCCACTGGCTCCAGAACCAATGGTAAATGAGGTGGCAGCAATTTTACCCAGTAGCAGGGCCAGAAGCAATGGTAATGAAAAGAGCTCTTCTACAGATATCTTTTCCAGCAGAGTAATACCGGTTCCCAGAACCAGGGGTGAGGCAATTAGGGCAGTGAGACCAGTTAGAAGACCTCCTAATGCGGTACGGAAGTAATCGGGGAGAGGTATTAGTTCGTTGATTTGATGGTATCCATGCAGTATTTTAACAAAAATAAGACCCACCAGACCGATGATTAGTCCCACGGCTATGAAAAAAAAGATATCCCGGGCCGGAAAAAAGTTATAATTCTCTGGAACTGGAAACATAAAGAGCCTGGTCTGGCCCAGCATAACGGCAAAGATAAAGTAGGAGGTGATACTGGAAAGAAAACAGATAAAGAGGCTGTTATACTCCAGGTCATCCCGATAGATTATCTCTGCTCCAAAGATACCCCCTGCCAGGGGGGCAGTAAAGATGGCTCCAAAGGCAGCTCCCATACCACAGATTACTATTTTGCGGAGATCCACCAGCTTGAGGTTGAGTTTATCACCAATAAAGGAGGCGATACTGCCTCCCATCTGGACTGCTGGATCCTCCATTCCGGCCGATCCACCAAAGGCAATGGTAAAGATACTGGAGACCATCTTAACCGGCACCAAAACCACCTTAACCTTACCCCAGCGTTTGTTATAGGCTTTAATCAGGGCATTAGTTCCATGACCGGCAGCTTCAGGTGCTAGCAGGCTGGTCAGGACTCCACTGAGAAAGAGTCCGATGATGGGTAAAATATAAATCGTGTTCCCTGATTTTAAGGGAGCCAGTAAACCAAGGGCCAGGTTTAGCCCTGATTTGAAGAGAGTGGATAGTAGCCCTACCACAATGCCAGTGGCAATTGATAACAGAGACCATTTAATAATGTACCGTATGGATAAAAGTGTTTTCTCCAGGGATTTATTCTTGTTAAAATCAATCATCGATTATCTCACCTCTCAGGATCTTTTTTTAAAGAGGTTATCAATGAGGTTTTTATTTTGTTTTTTTTCCTGACACCAGTATATAATGGTATCTTCGCTTTTTAATTTATTAATTTGAATGGGAAGATAGTAATTTCCATTACGGATAATAAAAACTGGATAAGACAATTTGCACATGTGTTTAGAAAAATCAGCTGGTGGAAGGCCAACAAGTTCAGAGCCTTCAACGATCTCAGTCTTTTTCAATTCCAGATCCAGGTGCAGGTTGTGAATCAGCTGGGCAATGTCAACCCCATTTAGATGAGTAATAACCTGGGCTGATACTGAATCGGCAGGATCAAGAATATCCTCCATCTCCATTACCTTTCCCAGCTCACGGTATTCATTATCTGCAACTCTTAGAATAACCTGAGGTATTCCCATCTTCTTGGCTGCTTTGGAGGCCAGGATATTCATGTAATCCTTGGAGGTAACAGCAATAAAGGCTTCTGTATTCTTGGTCATTGCTTCTTTAATTGTTTTGGGATGAGTGGCGTTTCCCAGTACAATCTCAATATAAGGGAAGATTTCAGAAATCAACTCGCATTTTTTGGGGTCCTTTTCAATCAAAGTTGCCTTGTAACGGGGGTGTCCTTTAAAGAGCTCTACCAGTTTTCTCCCTGTTCTTCCCCCACCGGCGATGATTAGATGCATAAGTATTCTCCTTTCTCTTCAATAAAGATAATCTTTATATTAATAAAATGCAAGCTGATAAATATGGAAACCTGTTATTGATTATATTTTTTCTGGTTCCTCAGTACCGCTCTGTTGTGAGTTTACTCTTTCCATTTTTTTCGATATGTCTCTGTTATAGCGACGCACCATGAGCACAGAGGTATCTGTTTTTTCAGCAATGATATCAGGGATAGAACCAAAGAGCATGTTTTTCAGGTGCCATTCCTTGGAGGCACCCATAATTATCAGGTCATAATCTCCCTTCTTTTCTTCGTCAATTATTCCTTTAACAACCCTTTCTGCTGCCGTAACTTTTATTTCTAGTTCCACATCCTCCCTAATTAATCCCTCAATTTCAGCCAGAGCTCTTTTCCTTTCCTCATCATGGTCTGTATCGGGTTTAACTACCCGGAGTACTGTCACCTTCCCTCCCCTTTGGGAGATAGAGGTCAGTCTTTGTGCTATTTCAACACCCCAGTGGGCGTGTTCGCTTCCACGGTAGGGTACAAGAATGTGGTCAATTTTCTTTAAACCTTTATCCTTTAGAACACCAACCGGACAGGGTGCTCCACGAACCAGGTCTTTAACCAGACTATCATAGACCTTACTGATGGTAATGGCTCCCTGCCATCCCAGGAGTAGAAAATCAATCTTCTTTTCCTTGACATGTTTGTTGATGGCATAATATCGGCTGCGGGAATAAACAATACTGGGGTTAATTATGATCCCCTTTTCCTGACCGTACTGAGTTGCCATACTGAGCATTTGCTGTTGTAGGGCCCTTCGTTCAGCCAGTACTTCTTTTCTGTAATCTAACATATCAAGGGGTGCCTGTTGTGGAATTTCTAAGACATTCATTACTGTAACCTGCCC
>CAZXKH010000048.1:0-3159 GCA_964641385.1 uncultured Clostridia bacterium
GAGGAATTGATCTTTTCTGCCAGCACCTCTCCCGTAGAGGTCTTGCCGGTGCCCATAAATCCAATCAATATTAGATTGTTCAATCCTGTTCCACACCTCCAGACAGCCTTTGCTGAAAGGCGCGGTAAGCAGCCCTGACCTCCTCCATATTATCGCCTGCGAACTTCTCCAGGAAGGCCTGAGCCAGGGTATAGGCGGTAACATTCTCCGCCACCACACCGGCAGCAGATACAGCACAGACATCAGAGCGTTCAACACTGGCCTGAAAGGGTTCCTTTGAGACCAGATCAGTTGAATCAAGAGGCTGGTATAGAGTGGGGATGGGCTTCATGGCCAGTCTGATAATCAGGGGTTCCCCATTGGTCATCCCACCCTCCAGACCTCCAGCATTATTGGTATAATGATAGAAACCCTGCTCCTGATGATAATAGATCTGATCATGAAAACAAGAACCACTCTCCCTGCTACCCTTAAAACCAAAACCAAACTCTATTCCCTTCATGGCCTGAATGCTGAGTAAGGCCCCAGCCAGCCGTCCATCAAGCTTGCGGTCCCAGTGAACATGACTTCCCAACCCATAGGGAAGAGGTGTAGTCTCAACCTGGATTACGCCACCCAAAGAATCTCCGCTCTCACGGCAGAGATCAATGGCCTTCATCATTTGAGAACCGGACTCTGAATCCAGACAGGCTACAGGAGACGATTCTCTCTCTTCCACCTTTTGATCAAAGGAACCATCAAAGGCAGCTGCCTTCACCGAACCAATGGAAAGGGTGTGGCTGAGAACCCTAATCCCGAATTCTCGTAAAAAGATTTTGGTTAATGCACCTACTGCAACTCTGGTGGCCGTCTCTCTGGCACTGGCTCGCTCTAAAACAGGCCTCAGGTCGGAAAAACCGTATTTCATAGCCCCAGCCAGATCAGCATGTCCCGGCCTGGGCCTGGTAACCCGGGATTGGACCTCCTCCAGTTCTGAATCCTCCCTGATTTCAGCCCGGGATGCCTTCTCCTTCACCGGAGCTGTAGACATGACCTGCTTCCAGTTCTCCCAGTCACGGTTATTAAGCTGCATGGTTATAGGGCTACCCATAGTCTTTCCATGCCTGATGCCGGAAAGGATCTGTATCCGATCCTTCTCGATCTTCATCCTTCCACCCCGACCATAACCGGACTGCCTGCGGAAGAGCTGTTCATCGATCTCTTCTAAATCCACAGTTAGGCCTGCCGGCATACCCTCAAGAATAACTGTTAGAGCCCTGCCGTGGGACTCCCCTGCATTGAGAAAACGAAGCACTCCTTAATCAGCCACCCTTCTGTAAAAATATGATATCCATCACATTGATATTCAAAACCATAGACCATCCCCACAAAGAGAAAAGGTTTGTATTTTATTTCTTTCTTTGTCGATGTGCTCTACTCCTATCGCAATAGACTCAGCTTTGTATTCATTATCGAAAGAAGCACTGAACTATAATACTGTTTAAGGTATGATCACAAAAATTCATCACAGCGAACATTAAAAGCCAAAGTGGAAAGACTAGAGCCTCTATAATCTTCTTCTCTCTTTGCCCCTTCAATTCCTTTTTCTGATTGGCAGCTGACTACAGGTTAAAAAATATAACCGACCCCCAGAGGCCGGTTATATTTATTGACTGCCATATAGCAGGATATTAAATCACAGCTTATACAAACACCAACATGAGAGATCATCCACATATTTATAAGTGGCTAGTTTAAAAAGGCGGAGTATATTCAAATTGTGGATGTAATTTACATTCAATATCATCATAGTAGTCATTATCAATGTCATTTTCAATCTCATTGTCGTTATTATTGTTATTATTGTTTTCTACTTTATCCTCTACCTCTGGCTGCAGATCATCATTCTTTTTGTCATCCTTCTCTTTCGGTTCCTCTTCTACCTGCTCGGGTTCATCATTCTTCTCTTTTTCTTCTTCCAGCTCCTCCAGTAACTCCTCCGGCATATCTTCATCTATTAGCAGTTCCTCTTCATCTATAATGTGTGGAGTAAGGAAGATAATTATTTCAGTCTTCCGCTCTTCAGTCCGGCGGCGGGTAAAGAACCTTCCGATAAGTGGCAGTTCACTTAGAAAGGGTATCCTGGAATAGTTCACCATCTCCTCATCCTGGATTAGACCTCCCAGGGCAAAGGTTTCCCCATCACGAACCCGAACCATGGTCTGTGCCTCTCGAGTGGTAATCCGTGGCAGTTCCTCACCGGCTGACTCGAAGGAACTTATTTCCGGGTGTACCTCAAGAGTTACAAAACCATCATCCGTGATACGGGGAAGAAACTCCAGGTTGATTCCGGCATCAATATAGTCAATCTCCACCACATCTCCAGCTGCATCCCGGATAGGAAAGGGTATTCGATCCCCGATCAACAGCCTTGCCTCCTGTCCATCAAGGGTCGTAAGACGTGGGCGGGCCAGGGTTTCAGAAACATCATCTCGCTGCAAAGCCTCCAGCAGTGTGGGTAGCTCACCGGTAAACTCACCGTCTTCAAATCTAAAGAACTCTATCTGAGAGAGGTCAGGAATACCGAGTTCCTCAGCAGCAGTTAGTGATATCTCCTCTATTCTCACCTCAATCAGAACCTGTTGCTGGCGCTCGTCCAGAGACAAAAGCACTTCAGCAACTTGATCCAGTTCAGCTCTGGTTCCCTGTACAATAAGACTTTCAGTTCTTGCATCAATCTCCACATCCATCTCAGGAAAGATTGATTCAACAATCTCCTTTATATCTTCAGCATGACTATGTTTCAGTCTATGTACATTTATAATTCTAAACTCTTCTTCCTCTTCTTCAATTAATTCTTCTGGATCTTCAATCTCTTCTGGTTCTTCGAGCTCTTCTATAATTTCAGCTTCTTCTACTTCATCTTCTATCTCACGATCAAGACTGATCAGCAGTCTGAGCGCATCATCCACCTGATGCTCTGAACCTCTGAGAATCAGGCTTCTAGACCTTTCTTCAGAAGTAATATCCAGCTGTGGCAAAAGGGAGAGCAAGGAACTCTTTAAATCCTCCAGTTCACTGTGCTCAACACTGTATATTTCAATTAATTCTTTATCCTTCTTTAAAACCTCCTGATCCAGCTTAGGAATAATAGCCTCTACCTGTCGTAGCTCTTCGGGC
>CAZXKH010000048.1:3169-9720 GCA_964641385.1 uncultured Clostridia bacterium
GTCCCTGTCCTCCTCGATCTTGAGATCAGGAAAAAAGGAGGACAGAATCTCTTGCCCCCTTGAGGCATCTATATACTTTAAATCAAATACTTCGATCTCCATATTTTCGAAGGAATCCCGCAGAAAATCCCTGGGGCCGATCACATATGTATTATCCCTTTGATAGAAACCAAGATCATGAGCACCCGTGATCAGATCCAGTGCCTCAGTAAAGGTTAATCCTTCGAGGTTAACGCTTATTTCACCCTCGACCGTATGATGCAAGATAACGTTGACTCCCACCTTATCAGCAATAGTATTAAAAACATCCTTCAGCCGAGCATCTTGAAAGGAGATCTCTAACTTTTCCTCAGCTGCCTCCAGCTGTAAACCTGTAAGAAGAGAAACACTAATTATTAGCATAACCATCAAAGATATTAACTGTATTAACCTACTTTGCTTCACCATAGCCACCCCCAAGTCGAAGCCCATAAATAATTCCAGTATCAAGATGAATTAATTCCACTTCATTTTTTCCAATCTCCTTAACCATCAGACCATTAAATACCTCTCCCTGCCTGACAACAAATACCTCATCATCATTTTCAATAAAGGCCACTCTTTCCAGATAATCTCCAACTACCCCCTTGAGAACAAAGGGCAGTTCCTCATGTTTTTCACCGGGTAGCCTAAAATCGAGTTCATTGATAAGACACTGAGCCCGGTTTAAGTCCTCTACAATACCACTTAAGATTAGTTTATTTCCCTCATCATCTACTTCTACCTGAAGCTCAGGATAAATTGAACTGATTATCCGGGCCGACTTTTCCGGAGCCATATGTTCCAGAGAGCTGATCATAACCTGCTGATCTTCAAATACATCTCTCAATAACTCCGGTCGAGCAATGATATAGGTATTTTCAAAGCTATAATAATCATAATCATTCATGGTAGTTAACATCTTTAAGGCATTTCTGAAGGTAATACCTTCCAGCTGAAGGGATATTCTACCCTCTACTCCCTGATGCATTATTAGATTAACTCCCGCCAGATCAGCAAGAGTACTAAAAACATCCCTTAGGTCTGCCCCTCGAAAAGACATATCAATCTCTGTCTCTTCTGCTGCTTCCAGAACAAAGTTATTGTTAAAAAAAACAGGGGATAAAAAATAAAATGAGAACAGAAAAATAATTAGGACAAGACAAAGAATACTCCTATCCTTCAGCATCAATATCACCCCACAAGTCAAGTGTATAATGGAACGCATTCTCATCCTCAAGCCTGATATAATCCGGACCCACTTCCAGCACCCTTAAGCCATTAAAGAAATCTCCCTGTTCTTTGATATAAACATCCTCAACTCCTTCAACAATAGCTATTCGCCTCCTTTGATCTCCAACTACACCCCTTAGGACAAATTGAAGCTCCCTCTTTTGCACCTGCACTTCTTCAGGCACATCTTCCTCCAGCTCCTCCGTAACTAGAGAAATATCGGGGTCTTCGGGCTGCTTCAATTCTTCTTCCTCAACTATTTCTTCTGTTATAATGGATGATGGAGGCTGGAAGGGATCGGAATGTATCTCTCGGTACAAGAATAACTGCTCTTCCTCCATCAGGGAAGCTATCTCCTCAAAGTCATAATCCTTAACCCTAAAATCTGTAGGATCAATCACAGCTCTTCGCTCTGGCCTCTCAAATAGAGGTTGAAGCCAGAAAAAATAAACTGACAGGAGCAGGGCCAGACTTAAAATTGGGATCAGCAGTGTCTTCAGTATTCTTTTATTTCCTCCACTACCTGAACCCTTAAAGGGGTTAATTGCCAACTAACTCACCCCTTTCATCCGCTCGCAGGAAAAGATTGAGATTAAGATCGAGTGTTAGTAAAACCTTTGGCTCACCATTATCGGTTACAAGTTGATCAAATACAATCTGGAATGAGGAGATTAACAGCTGCGGAAATTCCTCCTGCAGCCGATGAAGATAATAGATATGATCATCATACTCACCGCGCAGATTAACAGAAACCGGGAGATTTAAGTAATACTCCTCCTCTTCGATGGAACCCGGTCTTAAGCTATTTACAGCCAGGTTTTCCTCCTCAGCCAGTTGACCAACACTGCGCACCAAAGAGGGCACTTCTCTTTTGGGAGGCAAAAAATCCTCTGCCCGCCGATAATAGGAGACTGCCAGCTGATAATTTTCCTCCAGCTGCTCAAGCCCATCATAGATCCTGGGAGCCCAGCGCAACCTTTCCTCCAGATAAGCCTTTCGCTCTTCCAGTTCATCAATCTCACTTTGATATGGTTGCAGAAGAAAGGTATTAGCAAAGTAACCAAGTACCAGGACCAGGGCTACAGTCAGCAGAACTTTTTCCCTCTGGCTCAAGTTCTCAATGAAATTCATAGCCTGAGATCCTCCTCACTGAGCCGGCATTCAATTCTAAACTCCACCATTTCATCCCTTCTGGTTAAACCAGTGGTAATTAGTTCAGCATCATATAAAAAGGGTGAAGCATCCAGCTCGTCCATAAAAACTGTTACCAGTTCATAATCCTTAACTTTACCATTTATCGTAACATCCTCTCGATTGCTTACTCGAAATGATGTTAGCTGTATATCCTCTTTATCCATATAACCCAGCTCGATCATCAGATCAGCCCAGGAAAGCCTCTGATCAAGCTCCTTAAATGACAGAAGGTAGTCATATACGTCATCAATCTCACCTTCCAGCTCCCTGACCCGGGCAATATTTCTCTCCAGAGCCTGGTGTTCCCCCTCTAATATTTGTACCTCCTGCCTAAGAATATCCAGCTGATGTGATCCCATAAAAAAAAGGGCTGCCCCACCCATTAGGATTATTGCGATGAATAAAACAGTAAAGACTCTCTTAAAACTAAAAGTAGACTCCCTGTAACGCTGTGGAAGTAAATTAACCTTCATCTGCCATCACCTCACTGTGGATCAGACCAATAGCAGTAGTAAAAGAGGATAGATCAAGGCCATGCCTAAGATTCTCTTCCAGCCTTATTCCAGCTAAGGGATCAAGATTATAGACCTCTATACCAAGGTCTTGAGTAATTAATTCTTCCAGAATAGAGAGCTGAGAACCACTTCCTGTTAAGTAAATATGGTCAAAACCTGCCCCTCTTTGTTCAATCTGAAAATAATTAAATGAACGACTGATCTCATCGACAAGCACCTGTGCCTGTTCTAAAAAAATAAACTCAATTTGCTCAGTAAAGAGACCATCCCTGGTAGTATCTGTTCCCCTGATATTCTCGAAATTGACCTTTACCTCCTCAGCCCGATGAAAGTCAATCTCCATCTCCTCAGCCAGTTTAGAAGTAAAGTCTCTTCCTCCAAAGGAAACAGACCTGATCAGTTCCAGGCGATCCCCCTGTAAAAGTAAAAGATGAGAATTTTCTGCCCCCACATCCAGCAGGGCAAAATTATTGTTCTTATCTTTTATGTTCTGCAATAACAATGCGTGCAGAGCAAAGGGCTGGATATTGAGAGCCCTTGGTTTTAAGCCAATCATCTCCAGCGGCTCCAGATAACTTTCAACCATATCTCGATTTACAGCAACTAAAAGAATTTTATCCTGAGCCTCTCTTCTATCCAGTATGACATAGTCTATAATTGCCTCGTCCACCGGAAAGGGTAGCAGTTCCTCCGCTTCCCATCTTAAAGCCTCTCGTAGTTCGTTATCAGGCATGGTTGGAAGCTCAACCTCTCTACTAACCACCCTGGCTCCAGAAATAGCTGTAATTACCTTCTTATCTTTGATCCCTCCATCCCTTAAAGATCTCTGAAGAGCATTTGAAACTTCTTCTGGATTCACCACTCTTCCCTCATCAATAGCACCTGAGGGAAGACCGGCAGAACCAATATTTGTTATTATAGGACCATCTGCATCCTCAACTGCCCTTACTGCCTTAATTGAGCTGGCCCCAAGATCCAGTCCAACATAACTTTTCTTAAAAAAACCCATCTCCTGACCTCCCGATCATTCAATCATTCTTCGTGGTGAGGATCTTTGTTAACCATTTCAATAGCTCTGCCCAATATTGAAATAATATCAACTCTAATCTGATTTTCAAACTCTTCAAGACGGCTATATACCTTGCCCTTGTGGCCACTGAAATATTTTGGTGGCAGCTTGTTTAAAGCAAAGGTAGCAATATCCTGCAGACAACGCTCACATTTACAAACATCATCACGGTCTTTAAGCATATCCTCCATGTACTCAATGACCAGTTCTTCCATGTAATTGTTTAATTCTAACTCCATTAGCCCTCCACCTTTCTTATTGTATTTATCAGCACAACTATCAGTTCGAAATAGTTACAGTCTAATAATACTACATATTCAGTACACAGTGAAGGGTTTGACAAAAAATTTTATTATATCAAACCAGCAAATATTATTAATATCCGCTTTGTATAATTAATAATTCTATAATAATTCTCTAACTCCTTTAATAAAAGCAATAATTTCCATTTAAATTTTGTAATACTGCTATATACTTGAAAAGCATTGAATTATCGCCTTTATTTAATTATTTCCAATTATATCATTGGATGAATTTATCAGAATATCACAAAATGAGGACCATGCTGTGATTTTTGTGTAGCAAGCATACACACTGACTATTGCCAAAAGGGGTGCTATAATAACGATCTAAAGGAATCAAATCTAATTGTTAGATAGATTCATCTCTCCAAAAACAAATTTATTGGGTGGTGAAAAAACAAACCCAATTATATATGACAAAATACAGTCTTCCTCCTTCACCCTTCCTGGTTAAAAGAAGCAGCTTTTTTAGCAACTGCATGCAACCTTCGGTAATACCCTGCATCAATATCAGCTACCTCGCAATAGAATTCACACAAACTAGACTTCACAAACCTGGATATAGTCCCCCTTTCAGAGGGTTCCTCTACATAATCCTTTAGAGATATTTCCAGTATTTTGATGCAGAGATCCCGATATGTGCTTTCTTTTGTTGCCATAACAAATCTCCCCGTCAAGAGTATTAATCACCTATTTATTGTCCTACTACACCCTTTATTCTCTTCAGGATTGTCTCGGGCTTTAATGATGATGTAAAGATATAAGTATCAGTTATAAGCACCGTATTTGTAGTCCTCCCGCAAGTAATGTCAACTAGATTCCCTTCCTTTTTAGCAGTTTGAACTATGCGTTTAATAGGGTCCAAACTAAGGCTTTCTACAGATTTTATCTTATCTACACAGACGAAATTTCCAAAACCAATATTAACTAGTTCCATCTCAAACCTCCAATGAATGCAATAAGTAGGTTAATCTCCCTTGCCTCCAGATCGAAATCAGTATAAATCAGGAATTTTTTGTCTTTGAGGTTAACTTTGGTAATTTTTATTCATCCCAGCCTTTTATAACCTCCTCATATAGTCCTAATTTCTCTTTTTTTCAATCTTTCTATTAGGTATGCTAAAAGCCACAAACTCGAATGATACGCAGATTTTTTATGTAGTTAGTCCATTTTACTTTTCATCAATTACACTGAAATTTGATATTAATGAACTCACGGAATTTGAAAAGTTAAAGCTTAAAAATTGACCTATGTTCTGAATTTCATCAATGTTAACTCCATTTTTATATATTTCAATGAGTAATTGTTTAACTCTCTTATGATATAAAGGTTTTTCTATTTTATTTGGCATTTCATGTTTATATTTTAATTTATACATTTTTGATATTTTTTTCCATAAAAATTCAGCTTTTTTTCTGCCCTTTTGATAGTTATTTTGTCTCTCCTTCTGTTTTATTTTTTCTTTTTTAATTCTTTTTATAGCTTCTTCTTTCCCCCGGTTAAATATTATAATAGGATGTGTATCTATTACATTATCTTGTATTTCCCTATAATAACTATAAAAAAAATCTCCAACAATATCTTCAAAAAGAATAGTATCTGTTATTTCATCAGCTTCTTTAACATTGAATGGGATTTTTTTATTTTCAACCCATTCTTGCAAATATTTATTTTCTTTTTCAATTAAACTTATAATTGCTAAATGTAGTTGTGATGATAGCCACTCTAGAGTTATTTGTTCAAATGGTTCTTCATACGTATAATGATACATACCATGTCCACTTACATAACTTGCTTTACTTTCACCAGTATATTCTCTTTCAATAAAATCATTAAAAGTAGCATAATCATTTAAATCAAATTTTTCATCACTACGTATAACCCTTCCTGAACTATCCCATGAAGGATCAAAACTATGATCTACTTCATACTTTGGATTATTTAAGATTATATAAGCAAACCAATTAGAAACCAGCTTAAAGTAATCCTCTATATTATTTTCACAATGATATTTTAATTATTTTTTTAAAATATCTTCTAACACCATAATTATACCTTCTTTAATATTAATATACATTGGAATTTCCAGTCCTCGGTCACCCCAGCGTTCGAACATAAAGCACTGGTCTTGCAGATTACTTTGACATTCCCATAACTAAAGCAGGTTAAAGAAGAATTAAAATTTCGGATACTGATAAATGCCATTAATATCAAACAAGA
>CAZXKH010000049.1:0-9718 GCA_964641385.1 uncultured Clostridia bacterium
CTTGCAGTATCCCTGGCATCAGAGAGACCCAAAGAAAAAGTTATCAGCTGTCTAACAACTATCTATAATCTCTCACCAAACAAATTTTATCACAAATATGGCTCAGCATCAAAAATGTTCATCATTTTCTTTAACCCTGCCCCTTAATCCAGCCAAGACAACAATAAATAGCTGAAGGATTTTCATCACAATATAAGGCTGATCAATTAGCAAAGAGCCTGAGGCTCCAGCAGACTCCAGGCTCCAAGAATAAGTTTTGGTTAAATGCTGTCCTTTGACTGAAAAAATAAGGAAAAGACAGCTCTGATCCTTTTAACTGCAAAAAAATAATTATTCCCACTATCCATCTTTACTGTTTTCCTCAGTCAGAGATGGGTGTACTAGAAGTTAATTAGACCGAACTGAAACCGATGAGAGGTTGCAGGCACAGCTAAGAGGACAAGAAAAAAAATAAATGAAACATTAGGATTGTGATTTGAAAGTATTACCTCACCTGCTGATCACTAAAAGTAAATGTCTATAGTTGCCAAGAAAAATCAAAGCCTTCGCCTATCATGTATCCCCAACTGGAGTCAAAGGGTCCATAGAATTAACCCCAATGGATATCCAGTCCCAGGAGATTAAACACATGCAGGTTTTTTGGCAACCCAAAAAAAGGATTCCCCATCTAATACTCTATCCCCCGCCGACTATTGATCCCCTTTTCCAGGGGATGTTTGATAGCTTTAATCTCTGAGACCAGGTCTGCTGCCTCCAGTACTTCCTCTGGCAATCCCCGACCGGTTAACACCAGCTCCATTCCCGCAGGTTTCTCATCCATCAATTTAAGCAGCTTGCTGCTCTCCAGTAGCTCGTGGCGTAGAGCATTCCCAATCTCATCAAGAATAATCAGCTGGTGGTTTTGATCACTCACCATCTCCAGGGTTAGATCCCAGGCCATATCTACATAGCCCTTCATCTCTTCCCTCTTCTCCTCTTCTCCCCGATAAAAGCATTCCAGGCATCCATTACAGTTAAGAAGTCCATGACGGATCAATGAGGAGTAAGGGCATCCCCTCCCAAACTGAAAAAAATCAAACTCCGGTTTTAAGCGCTGTGTGCTGAAGAGTTCCCCGGCATAACTGCTGCCCTTTAAAAACTGGATCATACAGACCCTGAAACCATGACCGATGGCCCTTAAAGCCAGACCCAGAGCAGCTGTAGTCTTACCCTTACCAGAGCCGGTATAAACCTGAACCAGGCCCGGATTAATCTCCTTTTTCATTCTCTTTTCCCCCTTCTAATTATTCTCCTTCCACTGCTGACAGGATTGAAGCAGATTGGTGGCCAGCTCAGGCTGCCCACCAAAATGGAGATGAAGGTAACTGGCCAGCAGACTGGGGCCGACAAAACCCTCCACCCGGTCCTCTCCAGAGAAGGAATAGGCTGATGCAAACTCACTGATATCCATTATCTTCAGCGAGGAATAATGGAACTCATGCCCCTTCACCCGCTCTTTTCTCTTCATTAAAGGACTGTCCTCTAAAGCCATTGCTTCTACATAACCCAGCCTTTGAAGCCTCTTCTCCATCTGGACCTCAGCTGGCAAAACCCCCACCATGGGATGGGTATTACCCGCTCGATCCCTTAAGCTTTGACAGAGATACATTAAACCTCCACACTCAGCATAGGTGGGCAGACCGGACTCAATCACCTCTCTCAGCTCCTGTTTTAAGCTATGGTTATTGGCAAGCTCCCGGGCAAAGACTTCGGGAAAACCTCCACCCAGATAGAGGCCGTCCACTGCCGGCAATGTCTCTGATTTAAGAGGACTGAAATAGGAGAGTTCAGCTCCCAAATCCTTGAGCAGATCAAGGTTGTCCTGGTAGTAAAAATTAAAGGCCCGATCCCGGGCTACCCCCAGTTTGATGCGGTATGTAGACTTTCTTTCTCTAACTCTGGACCTCAGTGGAGCTGCCTCTTGAGAAAGCCGGTAGAGAGCCTCCAGGTTAATACCACCGCTTATTGCCTCTCCCAATTTTTGTAGATAGTCAGGCAGTTCCTCCTGCTCACCGGCAGGTATTAAACCCATGTGTCTCTCCGGCAGCTCAAGTCCCTGCTGGCGAAAGAGGTAACCCAAAACTTTTAGTCCGGTACCGACTTCAAGGGAAGCCCTCAGCAGCTGTAAATGGCTCTTGCTGCTAACCTTATTCAGGATTACACCCTCCAGCTGGACCCGGGGATCAAAGACCTGATATCCTTTGGCCATGGCGGCAACACTCTGTCCCATACGACTGGCATCAAGGACCAGGACCACCGGAGCCCTCAGCAGCCTGGCTGCAGCTGCAGTACTCCCCAGGTCCTTTCTTTTTTTGCTGCCATCAAAAAGCCCCATTACTCCCTCAATCAGGGAAAGCTGAGCTCCCTCTGCTGCCCGGCAGAAGGAGTTTGCCAGCTCCTCCTCACCCTGAAGATAGCTGTCAAGGTTGCGTGATCTGCGACCGGTGGCAGCTGTATGGAAACCGGGGTCAATATAATCAGGGCCTACCTTGAAGGGCTGGACAGTGTAACCAGCCTCCCTCATGGCAGCCATAATTCCCACTGCCAGAGTGGTTTTGCCAACCCCACTCTTTGTACCTGCAATCACCAGCCGTGGATGGTGCTGCATCAAATTATCCCCCTTTAACCTGTAAAGCTAAGATTTTATATACTCTTTTTATATCAAGGTGCTGGGGCAGAACCTCTGCCAGCCTGGAGACCTTCCTCTCATACCCTTCCCTGCCATCCCTGGTCTGGACCCTTTTATTGCTCCCACAATGATACTTAAGCATTGCCCGCCGCAGCTGACGGTGACCTAAAATATCCTGCAATCCGGTACCCCAGACCAGTCCTCCCCTGCCAATTACACCCTCTGCTTGTTCCTCTCCCTTAAGAAGATGAAAAAGGGGCCTGACACCCGGTCCTCTGCTAATCCGGGCCTGGTCCAGAAGAGTTCCACTGAACTCTTTGTCCCTTAGCCTGGAGAAAAAGGAGGCCTCTGACTGCAGCTTACAGCTAACCTGTACTCTATCTTCCTTGCTGTTTTTAATTTCTGCCCGCAGCCAGAGAAGACCAAGTCCTCTGATCCTTTCTCCGTCGGGATGAGAGAGATAGTCTCCCAAAAAGAGATGACCACCACCGATCCCGGCCAGCGGCACCCCCTTTTCCACCTTTTTGCACAGTAAGGTGGCTGTGCCGCTCTGATAGAGGGTCTTTAAATCCTCCAGGGGTCTGGTGCTGCCAGGCAGAAAAAGCAGCTGATAACCACTTAAATCTTCTCCTGGCTCCAGGTAGTTAAGCTCAACCCCTGTCTCCCCCTTTAGACTCTCAAAAGCACTTATCTTAACTGCATGAGGCAGTTTAATGACTGCCACAGAAATTTGCTGCTCCTTACACTCATCACTGCAGGGATTTTGGGGCAGGCTTAGCTGCTGGTAATAGGGAACAACACCAAGCACCGGCACCCCTGTCTTCTGCTGAATATAATCTATTCCTGGTTTAAGCCTTGAAGGATCACCCTGGAACTTATTAATGATAATCCCTTTAACCCTTTTTCTCTGTTCCCCGGGCATCAGTTCCAGGGCACCGATAATAACAGCAAAGACTCCTCCCCGATGAATGTCTGCTACCAGGATAATGGGGGCTTCTTCCTGATTATTAATAATTAGAGGGAAGGATGCCCTATATCCAAATCTCCTCTCAGATGATATACTATCTCCTTCCAGCAGAAGAAGTTGATGGCTTGATTTGAGCCGGGCTAAAGAAGCCTGGATGGCCTTCTCTGCCTGCTCTTTGAGAGAAGATGGCAGGGGCTCTCCCGGACTCAGATCCTGCTGGTACTCACCATTGATAAAGACCTGATAACTGCCACCTGAAAGGGGTTTTAACAGCAGAGGGCTTGGTTCTCCTTCCTGGCTTAAGGGCAGCGAGGAACTGCCGGCAACATGGAAGGCTCGAAGGGAGCTAACATTGTGACCTTCTTCCTTCAAAAACCGGCACAATCCGGTAATTAAAAAGCTCTTACCCGCCTGAGAGGAGGTTTCCTTAAAAATCAGGCTTTTTCCCAGCATCTAAAACTCACTCTCTCTAAGTATTTTATCCAGCAACCTGAGATCCAGAGAACTGCGCAGGGTAGCTGCCAGCTCCTGGTAGCTCTTCTCTTCATCATAACAGGACCCAAAATCCTGCTCATTCAGAGCTGGCATCCCCCGCTGGAGAAAGAGATGATTAAGGAGCTGATGCCTGAGAGATTTATTATCGAAAAGACCGTGCAGATAGGTTCCCCAGACATTACCCCTTCGATTAATGGCCCCTTCTGCCAGGCTTAACTTGCTACCAGATCGTGAGCTGATCTCCAGCAGGGACTGACTCTCATCTATAAGTCTGCTGTCACCCATATGAATCTCATATCCCTCCAGCTCCTGCCCGGTCAGTGAGGCCCAGAGCCCACAGCTCTTCTTTACCCGAACCCGGACACGATGAGTTGCCTTCTCGGGACTAAATTCTGTCTCTACAGGCAGAAGGCCCAGCCCTGGTAAAACCTTCTGATTCCCCTCTGTCAGCTGGGGATCCAGCAATCTTGAGCCCAGCATCTGATAGCCTCCACAGACACCGATTATTTCCCTTCCCCTTTCAGCCAGGTGGATCAGCTGCTCTGCCAGCCCCTCTTCCCATAAGTACATCAGATCAGAGGAGGTGTTCTTGGTCCCCGGCAGAATCAGGGCATCATAGAGGGAGAGATCCGCCTCAGGCCCTAAATAGCTGAGCCCCACAAAGGCTTCTTCAGAGAGCCGATCAAAGTCAGTAAAGTTAGAAAGATGGGGCAATCTAATAACCCCGATTCGCAAAAGCTCTCCCTCCTTACTCTGCTGAGAAAGGGAGAGGGAATCCTCCTCGGGCAGTTTAAGGTGAGAGAGATATGGGATTACTCCCAGCACCGGCACCCCAGTTTTTTCCTCAATCATATCTATCTCAGGTTCCAGTTCCTTCAAAGCTCCCTGAAAGCGGTTGAGGATTATACCCCTCACCAGCTGCCTCTCCTGGCTGGAGAACAGTTTGATAGTTCCCATTAGATAGGAAAAAGCCCCACCAGCTTTCATATCAGCCACCAGTATCACAGGTGTTCTCTTAATCATGGCCACCTTCATATTGGCCAGATCCTGGTCCCTGATGTTAATCTCGGCCGGACTGCCGGCACCCTCCATCACCAGCAGCTGATACTCATCGGCCAGCTGGCCTAAGGATTCCCGGATCACTCCCATCGCCCACTGGACATAGTCTTCCTTCTTTCGATCACTGCCAAAGGTACCCAGTGGTTTCCCTCTAACAATAACCTGGGTCTTACCTCCACCACTGGGCTTGATCAAAAGGGGCTGCATCTCTTCTCTGATCTCGATTCCTGCCGCCCGGGCCTGGACAGCCTGTGAGCGCCCCACCTCACCCCCGGAGGGAGTAACATAGGAGTTAAGGGACATATTCCAGGCCTTAAAGGGAGCCACCCGGTAACCCTCCTCTCGTAAAAGACGACAAAGGCCGGTGGCCACCACACTCTTCCCCACTCCAGAGGCAGTGCCCTGCAGCATAATACTTCTGGTCATCAAAACCCACCCCACATATATAGTACAAAGATAAAGGCCCCTACCATGCAGCACAGGGCCTTAATATACCATCAATCCCCATACACCGTGGGTAAAAACCCATCAGCAGGTCTCCTGACTGAGGTTCATCATTCCCGAAGGCCTTTCCAGGTCCTTGTACCCAGTGGCTTTAATATCCGGGAACTCCCCATCACAGTGGCGGGACCGCGTCGGAATTTCACCGATATTCCCCTTTAATTCCCGCAGGAAACTGATGGTAGCATATTCTCTTTCCAGACTATCTTCGAGACAGATGGTCAAACTCCTGCCCAGGAAAAATTTCTTTTTTTCCTGAAAGATTATATTCAGTAAGAGTCTGGGGGACAATAGAGTCCAGAGAAAAGCAAAATTTTTTTTATATCGCAATGATAAAATAATTCTGCTCCTTAAACAGAATTCATCATTACAGGTTAAGCTGGCTCTATGGGCAGGGACAGCAGGAAGTAATATTATCCTTTTAGCCCTGTAATAACAAGGTTTGAGTACAGCACCCTCAGGCCCTTTCCGGCCAGCACACCCAAAAGGGCTGTGGTCCCCATTTTACCTCCAAAACCGGCAAAAACAGGGAGAGAGGCAATATAGAGCAGACCGGTAAACAATCCTGCTACTACCAGCCAGCCCTCATTTTTAACCACCAGGGGTGATGACATGCCGGTAAAGGAACCACACATCACAGCCGCCCCCAGGGGTAGCTGTGGGTACAGGAAGGTGATCAGACCCCCGGCCAAACTAACAAGACCGGAACCCATCACCACCCCTCTTTCCAGCCGAAAGGAAATAAGATAGGTAAAAAGAGCACCAAGAGCCGCCGCCAGCACCAGATTGATGCTGTTTATAAGGCCATGATAAGGAAGACCCACCACCTCTGGTCCAATCCAGAGGGCCAGTAGATTGGTAGTCATAAAAGCTATAGTTCCCAGCTTGCCCCCATAACCATCAAAGACTGGCAGCAAAAAGAAAAAGATTAGGCCACAGAGCAAACCAAGGATAAGAGCAGGGCCAGGCCCCGGCAGCAGGGCCCGTGAAGATTGTGCAGCAAAGGCAGCACAGTAGGCTGGAGCAGCCCTCCCGGGCCAGAAAAAAGAGAATGAAACAGCCAGTATGGAGGCTCCCAGAATGGGACCCAGGCCCAGTTCCAGACTGAGATAATAGGTGAAGGAGGCTCCCAGAATAGAGGCCATTAGAATTGAAAGCAGCTCTCTGGTCCTATCCCTCATCTATAAACTCCTCCTGCCAGTAAAGAAAGAAGCTTAAAGCCACCAGCACCCCGATTAAAACAAGAGGCACTGAATAGATGGGTGGAGAGGCCTCCAGGGTCCTTAGCAGCAGTAAGCCTGTAGTCAGGATGATCATCAACAACCCCAGCAGTTTTCTTTTTCTAAAAATTATTATTACCTCCTTACAGGAATTAGCTTTCTTCTCCTGCCGGAGTCTATACTGTATATTTCTTTCCTTAAATAACATTGTGGCCCGAAGAATTATAAGGATGGTGTTTTAAATGAAAGGGTCTTATTTAATTATCAGTTATCTAACCAGAGTATTTCCCCTGGTGAAAAAGAGACTTAAGAGATGGAAGGGCCTGATTCAAAACTGCAGCAATAAAAAACTAAAACACCAGGCCCTTAAGAGCATTAAGGACAAGGAGTTTCATGCCTTAGGAGGTAGCTTTTACTCCCTTTATAATCCCCGCTATCTGCAGCAGCTTATCTCCTTTATCGTCAGCTTTCAGACCATCAGTGACTACCTTGATAACCTCTGTGATAGAACAGGAGTCATAGATGAAGATGCCTTCCGCCTCCTTCATCAGTCCCTGCTTTTAGCTGTCCAGCCAAAGAAAAAACAGTTTGATTATTATCATTCCTATCCCCTTCAGAAAGACGGCAGCTACCTTCAATCCCTGGTCAGTGAATGTCAGCTGCAGGTACAGCAGTTCCCCTCCTACCCTCAGGTAAGAGAGGAAGTACTTGGCCTGGTATCCCTTTACTGTGACCTGCAGGTCTACAAGCACCTCCCTCCCGAAGAGAGGGAGAGAAGACTGCAGGACTGGTTTAAGAACAAAAACAATCCATCAGGACTCAACTGGTGGGAGTACAGTGCAGCCGCTGGTTCCACCCTGGGAGTCTTTTCTCTGATGGCCCTGGCCACAACCAGAGAGCTGACAGCAGAGAAAGTAGAGGAAACCTGCAGCAGCTACTTCCCCTGGATCTGTGCCCTCCATATTCTCCTTGACTACCTCATCGACCTGCAGGAGGATAGCGAGAATGGTGACCTCAACTTTGTAGCCTGCTACCGAGATTTATACCAGTGCCAGCAACGGATGCTCCACCTCTATCAGCAGAGCCTGCTTAAAGCTGAGAGCCTGGAGAAAAAAATCTTTCACCAGACAGCCATCAATGGACTGCTGGCCCTTTATTTATCGGACCCAAAAACCAAAGACCGGGCAATCAGAAAAACTGTAACCTCCCTGCTGGATAAGGGCGGAGGAAAAACACGGTTTCTTTCCCATCTCTGTGTATTTCTTAGAAGGACTGGCTTCCTCTAATTAATGCTTGCGTTCCAAAAGATAATCAGCCAGTCCGAGCAGCTCCTCCCTGGCCTCTCCCGGTGGCAGGGGGTCAAGCATTGCTTTAGCCCGCTCAATATAATCGGCAGCCCTGTTACGAGCTGCTGCCAGAGCACCCGATTCCAGCACCGCAGCCTGCAAAAATCCCCGCAGAGGGAAGCTGCTGTCACCATTTTTGAGCAGCTGCCTGGTTTGGGAGCCATAATTTCGATCCTGTAAGAGATAAATTAATGGTAGGGTTAAAAGCCCCTGCTGCAGGTCGCTACCCACAGGCTTACCGATGGACTCAGGGGTCGAAAAAAGATCAAATAAATCATCAACAATCTGATAGCCATAACCCAGACAGAGACCAAACTCTCGCATTCGATAGAGGTATTCTGCAGGCATGCTACTGACCTCTCCCCCGGCATAGCAGGCTGCAGCAAGCAGAGAGGCAGTCTTTTTACGAATCTGTGAAAAATACTTTTGCTCATCAACAGTTCCATTGGAGTTCAGCTGCCCTATCTCTCCCTGACACATCTTACTAATAGCAAGGGTCATGGGTCGTAACAGATCATACTGGCTGTGTTCGGTCAACAAATTGAAAGCAAGGGCAAAGAGGTGATCTCCAGTTAAGACTGCCTCCCTGTTACCCCAGCGGGAATTAATACTCTCACTGCCCCTGCGTTCACTGGCCTCATCGATGATATCATCATGGATTAGGGAAGCAGTATGAATTAACTCTACTGCCACTGCCAGATCAATAACCACCTCCTCCCGGGAGGGATAAAGGGAGGCGGTGAGAATAACCAGCAGGGGCCGAATTCTTTTACCACCCCGCTCCAATAGATAAAGGGATAGCCTGTCCAGACTGTTATCCCCACTTACAACCACATCCTCCAGCCTTTCCTCTACCTGCTGTAGCTGTCCGGTAAAAAGATCCTTCCCCTCATCGGTAAAAAGCATACTTTAACCACCTTTCTTCTCTGGTAGTCTTATTATTACCGGGCTGGAGGAGGATAAATCATTTCCCTGCAATATTTTGAAAAGCACCCCTCTTTCTGGCTCTGTAATGGAATCCAATTATCGCTCTCACCTCAATCAGCATTACTGTAGTCAAGGAACTCTTTCCAATGTCAGTTTAGTTACTAGAGCAGCCTTTAGTAAACCCTTGATATCCCCAAACATATGTAATATAATTTATACTAAGATTACTATTCATTCTTATCCTATCATTGAAGGGAGGAAATCTGTGAAAAACTCTAGCATCAATTATTATTTGAGTTCAGTAACAGGTTAACAAAATTAAGATACTCGAAGGAATCAGGGTCTTAGACCTAACCCGTGTACTGGCAGGCCCATACTGCACAATGATACTGGCCGATCATGGAGCAGAAGTTATCAAGATTGAGATACCAAAAAGTGGTGATGATTCCAGGGGTTTTGGACCCTTCATCAATAACCAGAGTGCCTATTTTGCAAGCATTAATCGCAACAAAAAGAGTATGACCCTAAACCAGAA
>CAZXKH010000050.1:0-5660 GCA_964641385.1 uncultured Clostridia bacterium
TACAGGGTAAAAATCATACCTGAGTGTGTTGCTTCCTTCGATGAAGAGGCTCATAAGTGGGCTTTAAAGGAGATGGAGGAGACGCTGGGGGTTGATATAAAATAGTTAATTTATAGTGTTATTCAGGCAATATATCATTATCTACAGTTTGTGTTTTGATAAATAGTGAAGCTATCTGCTCAAAGGAATTTTTAACATATTATTTGTTATTGTTTTGTGCAATAATATACTTTTTAGCAGTTTTTTAGATAAGCTCTACAATTCATAGCAGAGAGGATGAATGGTATTGAAAACTGTCAAGGGATTGCTCACTGTCACGCTCTTTTTAGTCTTATTATTTACTGCTGCTATTCCGGTGCAGGCACTGCCACTGGCTCAGATTAGGGCTGATAGCTATCATCTGTCATATAACATCCAGCTGGCTGAAGATGTCCAGTTCTTAACCCTCAACTGGGATATGGGTATTAATAATAATATTGGGGTTCGGGCCGGATATATCTATACTGGCAAGGATGCCAACTACCTTGACCTGCTTCTCAAATTTAAGGCCTTTGAGGATCAAAAACTGACCCTGAGTGGTTCTCTGGGCTTACATGGTTCCTTTGACACTGGGGAGAATGAGAGAAGTATGGGGGTAATTTTCAATCACTCCTATAGCCAGGAACTTGATTTAATGGGCAGTCTCTATGCTCTCTGGGGAGAGGATAGAAATATGGGATGGAGTGTTGGTACTTCCTATCATATAACCCCTACTTCCAGCCTGCAGGTGGGAATGAGAAGTATGGCCGGTGGTCAGGGAGCAGGTCTTTTGCTGGGGCTGGTAACCGAGCTTTAAATTCTCTTCTCTGCAGGTCAAGTGCTTAAAAATCTGTCCTTAAGGCATGATAGAGTTATTTATTGGAGAGGAGGGATCATAATGCAGGGAACAATTTCCCCTTCGGAGATGGCTCAACTTTTTGAATTTTTTCCCTTTGGGATGCTCCTTTTGGGCAAAAACAATAAAATCAGGGCCTACAACCGCTGGCTTGGTGATTATTTTGATCTTGGACAGGATATAGATCCTTTGGGTAAGGAAGTCGATTTTATCTGGCCTGAGGGTCCTCTGGGAGATATCTCTGTGGGTGAGACCATGCTGGCAGGAAAGGATGATGCCAGCCTTTTGATCAGCTGTCATCTGCCTGCTCAGCTCTCAGAGTACAGGGTCATAATGCTGCAGGATCTCTCTTCTCTACAGGCCATTGAGGGGGAGTTAATACGCCTGAAACGCTTGAAGAAGAATTTAGAGATAATCCTCAACTCCATTGATGAGGGTGTGCATGTGGTTGATGAGAGGGGAGAGACCATCTTTTTAAACCAACAGGCGGCCCTCTGTGATGGGTTGAAACGGGAAGAGGTACTTGGAAAGAACCTGCTGGAGGTTTATCCCTCCCTGACCGAGGATACAAGCACCCTGATTAGAACTGTGCTCTCCGGTGAGCCTGTATCTCATCATCAGCAGACATATATTAATTACCAGGGTAAAAAAATTACCACTGTCAACAAGACGGTGCCCATCGAGCTCAATGGTCAGTCTATTGGGGCTCTGGAGATATCCCGGGATATAACCAATATCAGGGAGCTGGCGGAAAAGGTTATCGATCTGCAGCAGGAGTTAAAGGAGAAGCAGCATGGGGGTCAGGAAAAGAAGAGAGAGCAAGAGGGTTCAGCCATTGGCACTCGATACTCCTTTGATGATATTATTGGCAACAGCCCCCAGCTGAGAGGGGCTATCAGTAAGGCCAGAAAGGTTGCTCATTCCTCCTCTCCTGTCCTCCTTTACGGGGAGACTGGTACCGGCAAGGAGCTCTTCGCCCAGAGCATTCACCGGGCCAGCAGTCGTAGTCAGAGACCCTTTATCGGGCAGAACTGTGCTGCCATGCCCCGGGAGCTGCTGGAGGGGATCCTCTTTGGCACCGAAAAGGGTGGTTTTACCGGAGCTGTAAACAGACCGGGCATCTTTGAACAGGCTGAGGGTGGAACCCTGCTTCTGGATGAGATTAATGCCATGGATCCCCAGCTTCAGCTCAAGCTACTGCGGGTGGTACAGGAAAAAATGGTGAGAAGAGTTGGAGGACAGGAGGAGTTTAGTGTTGATGTACGCCTGATTGCTACCACCAATACCCATCCCCGGCAGGCAATGGAGGAGGGGAATCTACGCCGGGATCTCTATTACCGGCTTGGTGTGGCTCAGATCCATATCCCTCCCCTTAGAGAAAGGATTGGCGATATTCCCATTCTGCTCAAGTACTTCCTCCAGCGCTACAGTCAGGAACTTAACAAGGAAGTACAGGGTGTCTCCAGTGAGATCATGGACTTTTTCCGCAATTACAGCTGGCCCGGTAATGTGCGGGAGCTGGAGCATGTCATCGAGGGGGCCCTTAATTTCGCCGAAACGGGTGATTTGATCACCACTTCTGATCTGCCTTTACATCTGCAGGAAGATCTGCCACAAGCTTCAGAAAGAGAAGGAGAAGTATGGCGGGGTGAACTCTCAGAAATAATGGATCAGATCGAAAGGGGATTGATCAGCAGGGCACTGGAAATGGAGGATGGTGTGGTGGCCCGTGCTGCAGGCAGGCTTGGTATTAAGAGACAGACACTGCAGTATAAGATGAAAAAATATGGTTTATAGCTGGAGCCAAGACAAAAAAATTTTTTTAACACTATTAGATCTCTTGCAAGAGATCTAATAGTTTTTTATTGTATGCTGACAGCTATTTTGCAGCTGCAGGCTTCATTTAAAATCCTTTACTAATTATTGTTCTTTTAACTGCCATCTGTACAGGACTTTGCTGCCAGATGGGAAGAATAGCCTTAATAGTTGGTATATTATTTGCTTTAAATATTAACCAGAGTCATAAGAGGCAAGATAATTTTTAAAGAAAGATAATATGAGGAGGCAAGAAAATGGGTAAATTTGATATGGAAGGTCAGCCGAGAATGAGACTGTTAAGTGAAGAAGATCTTTTAAAGATCCATAACAGAGCACTCTCTGTACTGGCGGAGACAGGTGTTAAGATTTATTCCGGGACTGCACTGGAGATCCTTGCTAACAAAGGGGCAGAGATTGATTATCAGCAAAAAATTGCAAAAATACCGGAGCAGATGGTTCTTGATGCCATCAATACTGTGCCTCAATCCTTAAAGCTTTATGATCGTAAGGGCGAAAACTTTCTTGATCTGGGGGGAGATAATGTCCATTTCGATCCAGGTTCTGCTGCCATTAAGTTTATGGAGGCCGATGGTAGTGTGAGGAATTCTATCTCCGATGATTTAATTAAGATATCCAGGCTTACAGATTACCTGGACAATCTAGATCTTCAGTCCAGTTCGGTGGTTCTTTATGATATACCAAAGAGTATCGGTGATTGCTATCGTCTTTATTTAATGCTAAAAAACTCTACTAAACCGATAATTACCGGTGCCTTCAGTTCAAAGGGGATCACCTATATGCATGATATGCTGGTAGCAGTTGCCGGCAGTGAAGATGAGTTAAGGGCCAGGCCCAGGGCAGTCTTCGATATCTGTCCCTCTCCGCCATTGAAATGGACCGAGATTAGCTCTCAAAACATCATAGATTGTGCAAGGTATGGTCTTCCAATTGAGACCATTTCCATGCCCATGCCTGGAGCAGCATCCCCGGCTACTATTGCCGGCTCGGTGGTACTCCATACTGCCGAGACACTGAGTGGTATTGTTCTGGCCCAGTCTGTTAATCCGGGGACACCCATGGTCTATGGTGGAGCACCGGTAAACTTCGATATGCGTGTGGGAACAACTCCAATGAGTGCTATCGAGGCCACGATGATTGGTGCTGCCTATGGTCAAATGGGTAAATATTATGGAATGCCTACCCATACATATGCCTGTCTAAGTGATGCTAAAACAATTGATGCTCAGGCTGGTCTTGAGACTGCTATGAGTGGAATTGTTGCCCAGCTGGCCGGGATCAATATTATCTCAGGTCCGGGTATTCTGGATTTTGTGGGCTGTTTAAGCCTGGAGAAACTTGCTATTGATAACGATATTTGTGGTATGGCCCTTCGCCTGAATAGAGGCCTTGACTGTTCGGAAGAGAGCCTGGCAGTGGAGCTGATTAAAGAAGTAGGTCCTGGAGGTGATTATCTGACTACCGAACATACCATGAACCATTTTCGAGATGAATCCTATTTCCCATCAAAGATTATCGATCGCAGTGATCGCAGCAGCTGGGAAAATGAAGGTAAGAGGAGCTCTCCTGACAGGGCCAGAGAGCTGGTGGCAGAAATACTGGAAAACCATCAACCAGAATCCCTTGCAGGTGATCTGGAGGAGAAAATCGATGGAGTGATGAAGAAGATAATAGAAAGGGAATCAATCTCAGAGCTGCCCCATGGTCCCTGAACTGATTGTTCTTTACGGCTAACACCTGAAATACAGTAATATATCCTATCTATAGTCCAAACAACAATTTTTCTTTTAAGGAGTGATGCAATTGTTTAGAGTAAACCATAAAACAGTCAAGGCTCCAATATTTAAACTATGGTCTGAGGATCAGTGTCAGGTTATTCATCAGGCCACCCTTGAATTGCTGGAAAGGACAGGTGTTGAGGTTCTTTCTGCAACAGCTCGCAGCCTGTTGAAAGCAGCTGGATGTTTGGTCGATGAGCAGCTGGTAAGGTTCCCCCCCTCACTTATCAGCTGGGCACTGAGCTGTGCACCAGAGCGGATAGTCCTTGCCGACAGCAGAGGAAAAAGAAGTGTCTTTCTGGAGGAGGGACGGTTAAACTTCGGGATGGGTAATGACCTCACTCATTTCTATGATAGCAAAGAAGAACAGATAAGAAGAACCCACTTGAAGGATGTCAGTAACTTTATCCGGATAGCAGATAGCCTGGATAATATGGATTTTATTGCTTCTATGGGACTTGCCTCAGATGTAAGGCCAGAGCTGGTTGATCTCTATCATTTTAGCACAATGCGAACCTATTCATCTAAGCCAGTACTGGCTTCAGCCGTAGATGTTTATAGTATGCAGGCTTTGATTGAAATGGGGGTTCTTTTAGCCGGGGGTTATGATCAGTTGAGGATAAATCCCAGCTTTGCTGTTTATGCAGAGCCCACATCACCCCTGATACATACTGAGCAGGCCCTGGAGAAGTTAATGCTCTGTGCAGATTATGGGTTGCCTGTAGCCTATGCCTCCGGGGTTATTGCCGGGGCCACAGGTCCCAGTACCCTGGCCGGCTCACTGGTGCAGGGAAACGCTGAGGCCCTTTCCGGACTGGTCATCCACCAGCTGCAAGCAAAGGGTGCTCCCTTTATTTTCGGCAATGTGGGAGGGCCCATGGATATGTCAACAACTGTAGCCCTTTACGGTGGACCAGAGGTGCCGCTATACAATCTGGCGGTGGCAGAGATGGCCAGGTATTACCAGCTACCCTCCTACGGTATCTCAGGTGCTACCGATGCCTGCTCTCTGGATCTCCAGGCAGCCATGGAGGCAACCTTTAGCATCACTGCAGCTGCTCTGGCGGGGAGCAATCTTATTCATGATAATGGTTATACTGCCAGCGGGCTGGTGGGTAACCTTGAATATCTGGTTATGATCGATGAGATAATTGGTATGGTCAGGCATTTAA
>CAZXKH010000050.1:5670-6307 GCA_964641385.1 uncultured Clostridia bacterium
TGCGGGAGGGAGAGATATCAGAGGATACTGTTCCCCTGGATTTGATCCATCAGGTTGGTCCCGGGGGCCATTTTCTTACCTCCGAACACACCCTTCAACACCACCGGCAGGAGATCTGGTATTCAAAGTTTTTTAACCGCTCACACTTCTCAAAATGGCTGGAGCAGGATGGGAAAACAATGAAGCAGAAATTAACGCTCCGGGTAGAAGAGATGCTTTCAGAACCTGAAAGGGTACATATCGATGAGTTTCATCAGCAGGAGCTGGAAAAAATTATTGCCCGGGCAGAGAAAAGATACAGCAATCAGGGGGGTAATTGAAGATGCGGGTAGGATTTGAGGCCCGGCTTGGGCCACAGTTTAAGGCCTGGACCAGGGATCAGTGCCATCAGTTACATTTAAAATCACTGGAGATACTGGAGCGAACAGGTATTAAGGTTTATAACCAGCGGGCAAGAGAGTTATACCAGGGGGCAGGTGCCATCATTGATGAGGACCTGGTATATATACCTGCCTGGATGGTGCAGGAGGCCATCGATTCTGCACCGGAGAGGATAGTCCTTTCCGGTCGTGATGGGAAAAGACTCTTCCTTGAGGAGAATGTGGTCAGTTACGGGCTGGGAACCGATCTGCCAAAC
>CAZXKH010000050.1:6317-9713 GCA_964641385.1 uncultured Clostridia bacterium
AGGAGATCAGAGAGACCTGTTATCAGGATATTGTTGATGTGGCCAGGGTCACTGATCATCTTTCCGGGCTTGATTTTGTAGCTTCACTGGGGCTGGCCCGGGATGTGACCACCACTCTGGCCGATCTCTATCATTTTAAAGCAATGCACCAGCATTCAGTTAAGCCTATCTTTACCACCGCCACCGATGAGGTAAACCTGAAGGCCATGATCGATATGGCAGCTGTAAGTCTGGGTGGGTATCAGCAGTTAAAGCGTAACCCCCTCTTTTTACTCTATACTGAACCCATCTCCCCCCTGATCAACAGTCCGGAGGCACATGAAAAGCTGATGCTGGCAGCAGAATATGAGATTCCGGTTACCTATGCGGCCGGGATCACGGCCGGTTCCACCGGGCCGGTCACCCTGGCCGGAAATATGGCCCTGGGTAATGCAGAGGGACTGGCAGGCCTGCTCCTGCATCAGCTGGTTAATCCCGGGGCACCCTTTCTCTATGGTGTGGTTCCCAGTCCCATGGATATGGCCACCATGGTTACCCTCTACGGTGGTCCCGAGATGCCTCATTACTACTGCCTGGTGGGGGAAATGGGTCGCTATTATCAACTGCCCAGCTTCGGTCAGTCGGGTTGCACCGATGCAGCGGTGATGGATGAACAGGCAGCTATTGAGGCCACCTTCTCAATCCTGATTGCTGCCTGCAGTGGAACCAACCTTGTTCACGATAACGGCTATCTGGGCAATGGTCTGGTTGGCAGTCTGGAAATGCTTGTCTTCTGTGATCAGTGTATCTCCATGACTGAGCACTTCATGCAGGGCTTAGAGATTAGTGAAGAGACTCTGGCCCTTGATCTCATCCACCAGGTTGGCCCCGGTGGAAATTATTTGGGTACAGACCATACCAAAAGACACTTCCGGGAAGAAACCTGGCGGTCGAAGCTGCTCAATCGCAGCTCCTTTGAGTCCTGGGAAGGAGATAACAGTCCGCGGATGGAGGAGAAGATCAGGGAAAGGGTCGATAGTATTCTGTCCTCACACCAGACTCCTCCCCCTGCAGATGGGGTATTATCAGAGCTGGATCGGATTATTGCAGAACATGAAGAGAGGACAGATAGAACAATATAGATAGGTTTTCTTTTCTTTGATACCGGGTAAATATCAACAATTTTTATGCAGGATAAGTCTATAAGGAGGTAGTGCCATTGTCTTTTGAGGGCAGGAATAACTTATTCCAGCAGGTTAGTAAAGAGGACTGGAATGACTGGAAATGGCAGATGGATAACAGGATTACAGATCTTGAAGGGCTTAAAGCTTTACTGGATCTAAAATCTGAGGAAGAGGAAGAGATTGAAGCGTGTTTAAAGGTTTTCCGGATGGCAATTACTCCCTACTATGCCAGCCTTATTGACCCCAAAGACCCGGAATGTCCCATCAGAAGGCAGGCGGTTCCCTGTGGAGAGGAGCTGAAGCCTGGTGCCTCGGATCTGGAGGATCCCTTAAGCGAAGATCGTGATGCTCCAGTTCCCGGCCTTACTCACCGTTATCCTGACCGGGTGCTGCTTCTGGTCACCGATCAGTGCAGTATGTACTGTCGTCACTGCACCAGAAGGCGTTTTGCCGGGGTGACAGATAATCCACTGCCCAGGGAAAGGGTGGAGGGGGCCCTTAATTATATCCGGAGCAATCCTCAGGTTAGAGATGTTCTCATCTCGGGTGGGGATGGCCTGGTTATCTCCGATGAGAGGCTGGAGGAGATCCTGAAGGAGCTAAAGGCTATTGAACATGTGGAGTTGATCAGAATCGGTACCAGGACCCCGGTGGTTAATCCTCAGCGGATTACCCCTCAACTCTGTAAAATGCTGAAAAAATACCATCCCCTCTGGCTCAATACCCAGTTTAACCATCCCAGAGAGATAACGGCTGAGAGCACCAGGGCCTGCAGACGGCTGGTGGAGGCCGGTATCCCCCTGGGAAACCAGACCACTCTGCTGGCTGGAGTCAATGACTGTCCCCGGCTGATGAAGAGACTGGTTCAGCGTCTGTTACAGATCAGGGTCCGTCCCTATTATCTTTATCAGTGTGATCTATCAAAGGGTATCGAACACTTCCGCACCTCAGTGGCCAGGGGAATTGAGATTATTGAATCATTAAGGGGCCATACCTCAGGCCTGGCGGTGCCGGTCTTTGCCATTGATGCTCCCGGTGGTGGGGGAAAGATACCGGTTGGTCCTCAGTATCTTATCTCACAGAAGCCAGGTCAGGTGGTGCTTCGCAACTATGAGGGAGTTATTGCCACCTACCGGGAGCCTGAAGATTACCGGGATTCCTGTCCTGATGACTGTCAGTACTGTCAGGGGGAGGCAGATCAAAGGCCAGAGGGAGTAACCGGCCTCTTTCAGGGAGAGGGGATAAGTATTGAACCCTCCAATCTGCAGCGAAGAAGAAGGGGCGAGAAATAGAACTGATTGTTGGGAGGAAAACTGTTGATTTTGACTATGGCTGGAGGTGAATAGTGCATGAAGCTCAGGGACTTTAAGCTGGAAAGGTTCTTTGCCCGTTATGAATTTGAGGCCTCTCACCTGCTCTGTTCTTCTGACTGTGAGACCTTCTCTCTTGGAGAGCTACTCGGGCTGGAGCCCGGGGCCGAGGAGGGTCTTAAAGATCTCAGGCTGGGCTATACTGAATCAAGGGGTGATCCTGAACTGCGCCATCAGCTTTCACAGCTCTACTCAGAGATAGATGAGACTCAGCTGCTGGTTCATACCGGGGCCGAGGAGGCCATCTATAACTTTATGCAGGTGACCCTTAAACCGGAGGACCATGTTATTGTTCAGTACCCCTGTTACCAGTCACTGATGGAAGTGGCCCGCTCCATGGGCTGTCAGGTGACCAAATGGCCTCTGAGACAGGGGGAAGAGGGCTGGAAGCTGGACCTTTCTTTTCTGGCCGATAGCATCAGGGATAATACCAGGCTTTTGGTAATTAACAGCCCCCATAACCCTACCGGTTATCTGCTTTCTACGCAGGAGCTGGAGGAGATTATTCAGCTGGCCGCCAGGGGTGATATCCTCATCTTTTCCGATGAGGTCTATCGCTACCTGGAGTACGATCAGGGGGATAGATCACCCTGGGTCTGTGATCTTTATCCCCGGGCAGTCTCCCTGGGAGTAATGTCTAAATCCTTTGGATTGCCCGGTCTTCGCATTGGCTGGGTGGCCAGCAGCTCAGAAGAAATACTGGAGAAGATGGCCTCATTTAAGGACTACACCACCATCTGCAACAGTGCTCCCAGTGAGTACCTTTCTCTTCTGGCTTTAAGGCACAGGGAGCATTTGTTAAAGCGCAACAGGGGGCTGGTTATAGATAACCTCAAACTGGTGGATGCCTTCTTTGAGCGCCA
>CAZXKH010000051.1:0-9704 GCA_964641385.1 uncultured Clostridia bacterium
GGATATAAGAAGCATCTAATCAGAGCCATTACCGGTCGTAATGTACCACGAGGTGCTCGTTCTGCTGAAACAGGATGTATTGTCCGTAATGTGGGCAGTACCGTGGCCTGTTATGAGGCTGTAGTTTATGGTAAACCCTCCTATGAAAGGGTGGTTACTCTCAGTGGACCCACTGTTCCCAGGCCTGGAAACTATATGATCAGGGTGGGAACACCCATTGGACATGTCCTGGATGTAGGTGGAGTGAAACCTGAAGATCTTGATGGGTACAAAGTGATAACGGGAGGGCCGATGACAGGGTCAGCTCAGTCCAGTCTTGAAGTGCCAGTAATTAAAAACACCACTGGGTTACTGGTTCTGACTCCTGATATGGTCTCTGATAAATCGGATTATGGTGACTGTGTGCACTGTGGAAAATGTGTTGATCAGTGCCCCATGCTCCTCTATCCCAATAAAATCAGCATCTTTGCTGAGGCAGGTAATCCCGTTGCTTCTTCTAAATGGGATATACTTGATTGCATGGAATGTGGTATCTGCACTTATTACTGCCCGGCAAAGAGGCCTATCGTGCAGTTTATCAAACGAATAAAGCCTGCAGTTAAAAAATATGAGCGTGGCAGGTAAATATCTTATGAGGACAAAGGAGGAGATGCCCGGTGAAAGATGCTAATCTGGTTGTTTCTTCTTCCCCACATCTTGAGGGTGAAGCAACCGTCTCACAGGCAATGTGGGATGTGGTGGTTGCATTAATTCCAGTAACATTGGTTTCAATATACTTCTTTGAGGCCTATGCACTATTTGTCATCTCGGTCTGTGTTGTTACTGCCTGTGTGACCGAACTGATCTTCAGGAAGTTGATGGGAAAGAAGCCGTCATTGATGGATGGGAGTGCCTTTCTAACAGGCCTGCTGGTTGCCATGTGTTTTTCTGCTACAACTCCCTGGTGGAGGGCAGCTCTGGCCAGCTTTATTGCTATAGGAATTGCCAAGGAACTAATGGGTGGTCTGGGCTGGAACCGCTTTAATCCGGCTCTTTTCGGCAGGGTCTCTATCATCCTGCTGGCACCGCTCTTTACCTTTATGAGTAGAGATTTTGCACCCTGGTCAGCAAATCTGGGCAGTATTGATGTCCTGACTCAGGCCACACCACTGGCCATGCTGCAGCAGGGAACAGCCAATATGCCGGCCTATGCTGAACTATTTACTTTCTTCCCCGGCGGGGCTCTATCTGAAACCTCTGCTCTGGCTGTTTTAATTGGAGGTCTCTATCTACTGTATAAGAAGCATATCGGCTGGCGTATACCGGTATCAATTCTGGCCACAGTCTTTCTTCTTACTCTGATTACCGGCCAGGATCCTATCTACCATTTAATATCCGGTGGACTGATGCTGGGTACATTCTTTATGGCCACTGACTGGGTAACAAGCCCGGTTACAGATAGAGGTAAGGTTGTATTTGGAATTGCCATTGGTGTGCTGGTAGTTCTCTTCCGTGTATATCTTGGTCCCACTGAAGGGGTGGCCTTTTCAATCCTGATCATGAATGCCTGTGTACCCCTGATTGAACGGGTGACAAGGAGAAGAGCCTTCAGCGATCCAGAACCGGTTAGAAGAGGAGCAGCTGGAGAGGTTACTGCCAGCCAGTAAATTGATCTCTGTAAAGACATAATAATGTCATTTAAAGGGCCAGGACATAATCCTCCTGGCCCTTTTTTTAAAGGTTTTTTTATTTATTTCATCAATTATTTAGTTCTATTCCATCCCTCTTTCTGGATGGAGGGATGCTATTAGATAATATCTTTTTTTTGATTTCCAGAGAGATTTCTGTTAGAATTATTTATAAATCTTTATGATAAGAAGTGGGGGAATTAATGTGTTAGTTAAAGGAAAGGAAAAATATTTTTTGTTGTCATTTGTATTCTTCTTTGTGGTTTCAGCTGCCGGGGTAGGAGTGGCAGGTCCTTCCTGGAGCACATATCATGGACAGCTAATTGAAGATGTAGATGTCAGTGAAACTGGTATCAGCCTGGGATTGAATGCAGAGGGTGCACTCTTTATCCATGATCGAGAGAGCAGTTTTATTGCCAGCTGGAAGCGAGAAGAGATGAAACCAGAAAGTTTATTGATGTCCAGGCAGGGAGATCGGGTTCTGGCTGCCTATCAGGATGGATATCTGGCCCTCTTTGCCCATGATAACCAGGAGGGGGAGCAGCTCTGGGCTTACAGGATCGACCAGATTGAAGTTAACTCAACGGCACTCAGTTCTGACGGTGATCGTTCCTTTGCTGCCAGTGCACCGGTGGAGCAGGAACAAAAAAGGCCCTCTCGGATGTGGGTCTTTAACAGTCAGGGGGAGACGGTGTGGAACAAAAACTTAGAAAGCGTGGTAGTTAATGCTGATATCAATCAGGATTACTGGACTGCTGTGGTTGGCGTCAAATACGGCACCACTGATCAGCCGCGGGGTAAGAATGCTATCTACTTCTTTGACTCTGGAGGAGACTTAGTCTGGGATAACAATTTAAGCTCAAGCCCAGTTGCCGTTGATTTTCTGGAACACAACGGGAGGGAATGTGTTCTGCTGACTGCAGAGGATGACCGTCTGGTGCTCTTCGATCCTCAGGGTCCCATACTATGGCAAAAAAACATATCTGACTTAAAAGAGGTTGAAGTTAAGGGTGGATACATTGCTGCTCTTACCTCCAGTCATCTCTATTTAATCGATGACCATGGGACTGAACTCTGGGAGAGAGAAGTGAGTGATATCAACTCCCTTTCAGTTTCAGCCAGTGGCCTGGTGGCCTATACTCAGCCAGCAAGGGCCCTTGCTATTAATTCTCAGGGAAAGGAAATACTGGAGCATAGTCTGGAAGAGGAAGGGGTAGTAGCTCTTAGCCGGGAGGGAAGCTATCTATTACTGGGCAGTGATCGAGTAAGCTTCTTTAGCCTGCAGTAAATAATATATTCTCAAATCTATGGAGCAGGGTTTTTTTACTGTTGATTAAAATTGTATGGAATTTTAGGAGACTGATGGTCTTCTAAGGTAACCGGGGGATATTTTTTTCAGGTCAGGGCAAAATATTATAGATCTTTATATCCCCTGGGCTGATTATAGCAAGTATTTCTAATCAACTAGCTTTCTGAGCCTTAGGGTGTGCACGGTTGGGTAATAATTTTTAGCACAGTCGATGCAGTCCCTTGCAGCTTTTTTATACTACAGCTGGGTTTGTCGGCCAGGGGGAAAGTAGTTCATCAGCCAGCAGGAAAATCCACAGGTTATCTGCTGAGAGATGAAATCCTCTGATCAATATGAAAATATATTTATCGCTGCCTGAGTCTGCTGGAGGCAGTTCAATTATTTGCCTTTTTACTCTTCTTTTTAACAGTTTGTTCTTTCTACTATCTCATTTGTTGATAGAGTCTTTCCTGTACTGCAGACAGGTGATAAGAGGTGATGATACTTGCATAAAGAATATAGAAACCAGGATAGTGATGGACTGCCCAGTATTGGCCTTGATCTGGGAACTTTTCAGGTTAAGGGGGTCCTAAGGACAGAAAATGAAGAGTACAGACACTCCTGCCTTACCAGGGGAGATCCCCTAAAAGCCAGTAAAGATTGCCTTCAAAGACTGCTCGAGGATAGAAATGATAGTGCTGTCTATCTGGGTCTTACAGGTGCCAATGCAGATCTTTTGGCAGAGAGGGTTGGAGTGGAGCCTATTCTGGAGATCGAGGCCCTGCAGCTTGGATTTCAGGGGCTGGAGATGGAGGCAGACAGGATCCTTTCCCTGGGACATGAAAACATGTACTATCTTGAGCTGGAGGAAGATGGAAGGGTCTCCTTCTTTAATCGTAACAGTCAGTGTGCTGCTGGCAGTGGCTCCTTCTGGTATCAGCAGGCGACAAGGATGGGGTATGATGATCGACAACTGGCTGAACTGGCCCTTGAGGCTGAGAATGAGGTTAAGATCTCAGGCCGCTGTGCTGTCTTTGCCAAATCAGATATGACCCATGCCATCAATGAGGGAGCCACTCAGGCTTCAGTTTCAGCCGGGATGGCCAGAGCACTGACTGATATGGTGTTAACTGGTGTGGCTCAGAACAGGATCAATGGTGGTGGAGAACTGGTGGCAGTGGGTGGTGTGGCCAATAACAGGGCAGTAATGATGTATATTCAAAAACACTGTCAGGAACATGGGATAGAGGTTATTCTGCCCGATCACCATCAATACATAAATGCTTATGGTGCTGCCATTAAAGGTGAAAGGATTGCCAGCTCAGAGCTGGAGGAGAGAGAGCTGGTAACAACCAGCTATCAGCCACAGCATCCCTTACCCCCCCTTGAGCCTGAGAGGGTAAAATACATGGATCATTTCCCACAACAAGCAGCTGGCAGACCTGAGATTGTCTATCTTGGTGTTGATTGTGGATCTGTCTCTACCAAGTGTGTTCTGCTTGATCAGGAGGGCGATTATATTGGTGGTGTTTACCTGCCAACAGCCGGCCGGCCTGCTCTACAGGTGCTGGAGCTGATGAAAAGGGTGAAGAAGGAGTATGGCCAAACCATTGATGGAGCACCAATTGTGGCTTCTACCACTGGTTCAGGACGTTTTCTTTCACAGAAAATTCTCGAGGCAGAGTATGCTGTGGATGAGATTACCTGTCAGGCAGAGGGAGTAAAGTATCTCTGTGGTGACAGGGGGCTGTTATCAATTATAGAGATCGGTGGCGAGGACTCCAAGTTTTTGCAGCTTAAAGAGGGTGTGCTCTATGACTACAATATGAACCCTGTTTGTGCTGCCGGAACAGGAACCTTTCTGGAAAACCTGGCTGCTCTGCTGGGAGTTGAGATCAAAGAGGAGTTCTCTCAGCTGGCCTTTGAGGCTGAGTATGCCATTGATCTGGGAGATATCTGCACCCTGCTGTCACAGTCGGTGCTGGTCTCTGCTGCGGCTCAGGGGTTACCCCTTTCTGCTCAGCTGGCCAGTCTGGCCTATTCTTCGGCCCGTAACTATATCAGTAAAACAGTTGAGAACAGGCCCCTGGAGGGAAGGATAGTCTTTACCGGTGCTACAGCCAAGAACCATGCCCTGGCCAGTGCCTTTGCCAGAGAATGTGAGGCAGAGATTACGGTTCCTCCCCATCCCGAGCTCTCAGGTGCACTGGGAAGTGCTATTATTGCCCGCAGCTTTCATCAGCGGGGTGAGGAGGCCAGGTTCAACTTTAAAAGCCTTGAGAATCTGCAGTCCTTTGAGGTTAACAAAAGGAAGTGTAAGGCTGATTGTGAGCATGAACACAACTGCACCCTTGATCTAATAATCTTTGAAGATGGTTCAAAGTTTCTCTATGGAGACCGGTGTGGACGCTACTCCGGCATGGATAGAAGTACTGCCCGGCTGGATTTTCCGGATTATTTAGACCTCAGAAATAAGCATTTTTACCCTTCAGAAACAAAGAGCCAGTCAGGGGGACCCCGAGTGGGAATTGCCCGTTATGGTCTCTTCTTTGATCTTTATCCCTTCTGGAGGGCCTTTTTTGCCGAACTGGGAGCTGAAGTGGTGCTTTCTTCTGAAACCTCTGACAGGACGCTGGAGGAGGGGAAGAAGAGGCTGGAGGCCGAGATGTGTTTCCCCATGGAGGTGCTGCTGGGTCATTATCAGGAGCTGGCTGAGAGGGATGACCTTGATTATATTTTTGTGCCTGAAGTGGTTAACATGGAACCACTGCCCTGGGCTGAGGAATGGCCCCGGGGATTTACCTGTTCACTCCTGCAGCTGGTCTGGGGAGTTGTGGTTAATTCACTGAAACTTGACGAGGAACAGGTGCTTTATGCCCAGTTAAACTACAGGGGAGGCAGGGAACTGATTGCCTCTCAGCTGGAGGATGTTGCCAGCAAGATACTTGGTGTAGATTACAGCCATGATGCTCTGGAAAAGGCAGTCAGAGCCGCCTATCAGGCCCAGGAGAAGTTTTCAGCCCTCTGCCAGCAGGATAGTCAGGAGATTATGAAGGAGTTAAAGAATGATCCTCAGCAGGTAGTGGCAGTCTTTCTGGGACGCTCCTATACTATTTATGATCATTATGTTTCCAAGGGTTCACTTGATTATGCACGACAGCGAGGCCTTTTGTCTCTGCCTCAGGATGTGTTCATTGATTATCTGAGGGGATGGTACAGGGGAGAAGATGAGGCACTGATACTGGATGATGAGGATGAATTTAAAGCCGGACTAAGGGACCTGTTGCATGATCTGGATAATGTTTATCCTATTCAGCTGCAGAAAATGATTACTGTGGTTTATCTGGTCAATTTCTTGAACCGGAAAAGAGAAGAGACCGGATTACCTCATCTAAATATTATTATTCAGGATCCCTTTAAATGTGGCCCCAATGCCATGCTGAGGCATTTTTTGGATAATATGACCGGCTTTCTGCGCTTAACCCTTGATGAACATACTGCACCTGCCGGTATGATAACCAGACTGGAGGCCTTTAAGAATACCTGCAGCTCCAGAGATGAGCACTCTCCTCCTGAGCTCCTCTCCGCCAGGACCAGGTATCTCTCTGACAGGGATTATGATCGAATTCTTATTCCTGAACCTACAGCCCACAGCCGGGTATTTGCGGGCCTATTCCGTGGTCAGGGTCTGGAGGCAGAGATACTGCCTCGCAGCCAGGATGGAGATCTTTCTCTGGCCAAAAGATATGTAAATGGCGATGAATGCCTGCCCCTGATCCAGAATGTACAGGATTATCTTTCTTATCTGGAGAATAATGCCGGCCAGCTTGACCTGGATAGAACTGTCTTCTTCCAGGGATGGGCCTGTGGGCCCTGCCGTTATGGTCTTTATGCCCCCACGCAAAGCCTGATTATTAACCGGGCAGGTTTTGGTGAGGGCCGGGTCTGTGCTGTTAAGCTGGCGGATATTTTAAAGCGTTTTAACTTTAAGTTTGTTGTCAGTGCCTTTAATGGTATGCTAACCGTAGATTTGCTCTACAAGATGCTCCATACTACCAGGCCCTATGAGAGAGAGCCCGGGGCCAGTGAAGAGCTCTTTAACCACTATATCCATCGATTGGTCAGGCTACTGGAGGAACACCAGTACAGTGCTTTCAGTCTGGTTGCCGGCAGGCACCTAAGGCCCTATGAAGAGCTGTTAAGAGAGGCAGAAAGGGATTTTAGCAGTCTGGAAAGCTCAAACCAAAAAAGACCACGGATTTTAGTGGGAGGAGAGTTTTACGTTCGCCTCGATGACCGCTGTAATGAAGAGATAATAAAAAAGATTGAGCAGGCCGGAGGTGAGGTTTCCCTGGCTCCAGCCTCAGAGGTCTTTACCTATACCAGTCACATTAACCACAATGAAGTACGGATGGCACTCCAGAATGATAAGAGACTGGAACATTTTCTGCAGTACCTTGGTTATGGCTTCATCAATTGGCTGGCAATCAGGGATGAAAAGAAGTTGGAGGCAGCTGCTGCCGGACTGCTGCATGATCAGCATGAACCCCTGCCAGAGGAGATTAAGGCTTATGCCAGGAGCTATGTTTCTGAGCACTATGGTGGAGAACCACCAATGACCATCGGCAGGGTCTGCAGTTTTGCCCAGCAGGAACAGGTTGCCGGAGCAGTCTTTGTGGCTCCCTTTACCTGTATGCCAGGCTCTGTAGTTGAGGCTCAGCTTGGTGTGCTGCGGCAGAGGCTGGACTTACCCATGGTGGCTCTATATTATGATGGCAAGGAGAATGCCAACCGGGATGAATTCATTAATGGACTGGTATTTCAGGCCCGCCAGCGGATTGGCTCCTGATAATAAGTGCTCTTGCAGGATCAGGGGGATATTTGTTGAAGTATAAAGTACTTTTGGTTTTCAGTATGTTATCCGGGCTCCCCTCTACTCCTCAAAAAAAGATATATAAATAGTAAATAAACAGGTATTTTGTAGGAAATTGCGACTCATATATCTTGCTGTCAAGGCTTGTTTTTAATGGCAATTAATGATATAATATTAATACAATCGGCTTTAAATGAATAATAAGAGAAAGCTTTATCCTCTATTCAGTTTTATTATTGTTTTCTTGCTAATTATTGAATGAGCTGTCAGGATATATAACTGCGGATAGAATAATGGCTGGAATTAATACAAATTGTTACCAGGGAAAGGATAGCAGTTGTGCTGAACTGGCTGGGGATTAAATATAAGAAAGGTTGGTGAGATGCCCGGTAATCAAAGCGGGCAGATAAAATGCCTTACCGACAGTGTCCAGAGTGTGATAACATATGGTACAGCAGTGATACCACCGAAAGAATCTGGGATTGCCCTCATTGTAACTATGAGATGAGTGCTGACTGTGAGCTCAACCACCCTCCCGGTGAAGCTGAAAGGGAGGAGGAAGCTGACAGTCATCATTAGGGATTAATAATCTATTATCAGCGGATTGAGCTCTTCAAAGTGGACTGGTATAATGACCTTCTCCCCTGCCCATAATATTAAATATGGGTCAGAAGGAGGTTTTTTTATGTCCAATTTTTTCTCCCAGCGGCCTGAGAAGGAGCTGGGAACTGGTGCCCGGATCCTGATTCTTGTGCATGGCCTTTTGAGTCTCGCCCTGGGCATCTCCAACCTCTTTGTTAATCTCTATCTCTGGCAGCTGGAGAAAAATGCAGTCTATCTGGCCCAGTATAATCTCTTTCTCTTTGCCATGGTTCCCCTGGTATATATCCTGGGGGGCTGGATAGCAAAGAATCGGGACCGTATCTGGGCCCTGCGCATTGGAGTCTTCTTCCATGCCCTCTTTTATTTCCTGGTTTTAATCCTGGGAGCAGAGACCACCACCTATGTTATACCACTGGGATTGTTGAAGGGATGTGGAGTGGGTCTCTATCATTTTGCAGAACATGTCCTGATCTACGATTTTACCGAAAACATAAATCGTGATTACCTGGTGGGTCTCAATAACCTTGCCACTTCAACCTCTGATATGCTGGCTCCCTTTATTGGTGGTGCCATTATTACTCTAATGCATGATCTTGCGGGTTATCGGGTAATATTTATTATTTCCCTCTTTCTCTTTTTAATCTCCATCGGAATCAGCTTCCTGATCCATACCAAACCCTTCCAGAAGGAGTACAGGCTGAAAAAGGCCATTTTAACTGGAAATAAGCCCTGGTATTCAGTGCTTTTGGCCAATGCCCTGCATGGTTTTAGAGCTGGAAGCTTCAGCTTTTTAATTGCCCTGCTGGTCTTTATTGTATTTGAGAGTGAGTTTATTGTGGGCACCTATACCCTGGGAATGGGATTTTTAACTCTTATCTCTTCCTACCTGCTGGGCCGCTGGATCAAGCCTGAGGAGCGGAGAAACATAATCTTTATGGTTGGGATCATGTTATCTCTGGCGCTCATGTCCCTGGTTATCGATCTGGGTTTCTGGGGCCTGGTTGGTTTTGGATTTTTTCTGGCCCTGGCTGACCCTGTCTTCGATATTCTCTTCGAGGGTATCAGCTTTAAGATCATCGACGACCATCCTGTAATGGAAGAGATGCGAGTTGAGTATCTAGTGGTGCGTGAAATACCACTTAATGTTGGACGGGTGGCGGGAATAATTCTCTTTTTATACCTGGTTGGTGGTGAGGTGGACAGAGCGGGGCTGCAGCTCTTCCTGATCCTTTTACTTCCCTTTCCTCTGCTGGCCGGATATATTTTGAAGTTT
>CAZXKH010000052.1:0-9674 GCA_964641385.1 uncultured Clostridia bacterium
TATTACTCCCCAGGATGATGATAAATAATGAACCCTGAAAGAAAGCTGCTATCTAGATTAATCCCTTCTTACGAAGTTCGCGTTGTTTTTCAAAGATCCAGCCCATAATCTGATCCTGTAAGTGCTGTCCTATATCGGTAAACTCCAGACCCAGATAACAGCAATCATCATCCTTTTTGCTCCACATCACCCTGGCCAGCTGTTCACCCTCCTCTTCCTTCAAGGGAAGAAAACTATCCATCTTGACCTTCACTATACAGCCAGCCTCTATTTTTTCCCTGGTCTGGATTTTAAGCTGCAGGCCTCCACCACTGATATCAATCATTTCTCCCTGGGTAAACTCCAGTTCTTCCTCCTCTGCATCACCATCGGGCATAAGACAGTACTCCAGCTGCATGGTAATCTCCAGCCTGACAAATCTGCGCCGCTGTATCCTCTCCAGCTCTTCTGGCCTGTCCACCAGAATAACGGGTATGGGGTCTTTAAGTCGTTCTTTAATCTGAGAGTGAAAGGCAAATAGTGCTCGCTCCCCAATAACACTGATTCTAAGTCCAGTACCGATACGGAGGGGTATATAGCCCTTACCATCCATGGGGATTGAAAGAGCAACATAGTCAGGTCCTATATCCTCCACCCGTGAAATATAGGTGCCCTGATAGACTCCTTCCTTAATCTCCAGTTCTACCCGTTTATTGACCTTGAGCTTATCATCCATCAAACTTACCTCCATCTATTGTTAAAGAAAAGCTAAAGCTGATTAAAGTTACTCCTGTTGCCAGATTTCAGTATATTCTTTTATATTTGACAGGCTATCTTCTAACAAAGATCATTTAATAAATCTTAAAGAATTAAGCTCTCTTCCTGGATATCCCGGGCTAAATAAGCCCCTTTTTGCGCAGCTCACGCTGTTTTTCAAAGATCCAGCCCATGATCTTATCCTGAACAAAATCACTGATCTCCAGAAATTCCAGTCCCAGCGAGAGATACTCCCCCTCCCTCCTGAAACTCATCACCTCAGTCAGCTGTTCCCCCTCCCTCTCAGTCAGAGGAAGAAAACTGTCCAGCCTGACCAAAACCTGCCGTCCCTTTTTAATCTGATCCCAGGTCTCTATCTTCAGCTGAAGACCACCACCACTTAGATCCAGCATCTCTCCCTGGCTGTACTGGTCTCTATCAATTTCCATAGGTTCTGGTTCCTCATCCTCCGGGGGTAAGAGATAGTACTCAAGGGGCATATTGGTCTCCAGCCTCACAAAATTGCGCCGCTGTATTCTTACCAGTTCATCGGGCCGGTCAACCAAAATAATTGGAATCTGATCCTTGCGCCGGCCCCTAACCCGGCTAAAAAAGGAGAAGAGTGCCCGTTCTCCAATGATACTTATTCTCAGCTGAGATTCGGTATGGACCGGAATATAACCCTTGTTATCCATGGGAGATGAAATGGCAAGGTAATCAGAGCCCAGATCCTCTATCCGGCACATATAGGAGCCCTGATAGACCCCATCCTGTATCTCCACCACAACCCGCTGGTTCAACTTTAACTTATCATCAGCCATTCACAATACCTCCAGCTATTGTTGGAAAAAACCGATTAAGCGATAAATAAAACCACCACTGTTCTTGTCCTCAGTCTCCTCTTTATCCTTCAGTAGAGATTCACTGATCTCCCCCAGGGCCCTGCTGGCTCCACTATTGGGGTACTCCAGCACCAGGGGAGACCTCCTGTTTATAGCCCGGGAGACCCGAGGATCCTCGGGGATAGTTCCCAGACACTCCAGCTCAATATCCAGATATTCCCTGGTAGTCCTGATCATCCTCTCGGCCACAGATCTGCTCTTTTTACGATCATGGCTGCGATTGATGACCAGATAAAGAGAGGATTGACCAATGATTTTAATCATACTGTAGGCATCAGTAATGGAGAAGGGGTCAGGGGTACAGACCACAATCACTTCATCACAGGTATGGATAAAGGTGGTCACACTGCTTGAGATCCCGGCAGCTGTATCCACCAGCAGGAAATCAAGGTCAGCAGTAAAGTTCTTCCAGTCACTGATCAGGTTAATCAATAAATCCTGGTTTAAGTCAGCCATCTCCCTGGAGCCGGAGGCACCAGGAATTACCATCAGGCCCAGTGGTCCCTTCATCACCGCCTCTGACAGCGGTACTCCCTGAAAAAGAACATGCTGGAGTGTATGACGAGGACTGATCCCCAGGGCAACATCCACGTTGGCCAGCCCCAGATCTGCATCCAAAAGGCCCACTCGATAGCCCTGACGGCAGAGCTGTAGACTAAGGTTGACAGCCACATTGGTCTTACCTACCCCACCCTTGCCACTGGTAACCGCAATAATTCTGGGCCCGACAGGAACCCTGCCCTCCTGCTTTTTTTTAGCTATAACTCTTAACTTTGTGGCCTGATCCATAATCGACATCCTCCATTATCCTCTGAACAAGGGTATCCTCCTTTAACTGCTCAATATCCTCCGGGACATCCTGTCCATTGGTAATATAGGCACACCATCGCCCCGTCTCACAAACAGTATTAAAGATACTGCCCCAGGCCTCTGTCTCATCCAGTTTGGTAAAAATATACTCCTCAAAACCCAGGGGTTCAAAACGACTAATAGCCTCTCTCATATCCTCCCTCCTGCTTCCAGCTGAAAGAACCAGGTAGGTATTGTCAATGAGAGAACTGTCAATTAAAGACTCCAGCTGTGACATCCCCAGCTGGTTTCTGGGGCTTAAGCCGGCCGTATCGATGAGGATATGATCTCGTTCAGGGAAGCTCTCCAGTGCCTCCCGCAGCTCATGGGGTTTATAGATAACCACCATGGGCACATCGATAATCTGGCTGTAGGTCTTAAGCTGTTCCACAGCTGCAATCCGATAGGTATCTGTAGTCAGAAGGGCCACCTGTTTATCCTGCTGGAGAACATAGTTGGCAGCAAGCTTGGCGATGGTGGTGGTCTTTCCAACCCCGGTGGGTCCCACAAAGGCCTGGACCCTGCCCTGTGAACCTGAAACCTTTACCCGATTTAAAATCCCCTTCAGGGCCTGTGATAACCGCCTTGCCTTCTCTTTGGGATCCGTTATCTGCCGCCATTCACCTTTAAGTTCAGACATCAGATCAAGGGTTAAATCATCACTGAGACCCTTTTCCTGCAATGCCTGGACCAGGGGATTGAGAGCTGATAATTCATCCTCTTCTGCTCTGGCCTTACTGTCTTCTCCATCCCGGGGGAGATGCTCAAGTAATGAAGAAAGCATCTCCTTTACCTCCTGCAGCTCATCACCACCAGAGGAGTTATCACCACTGATGGGAAGCTGGTGTTCCTGGTCTGGTAATGCAGCCATCACCTCGGCCTGTTTCTGGGAGAAGAAGCCGAAAAAGCCCCCCTCCCTGATAATACGGGTATTAAGGATAACGGCATCTGAACCCAGCTCGGCCTTAACCTTGAAGATAGCATCCTGCATGGTTTCTCCGGTATAGCGTTTAACTTTCATTTTTAAGCACTCACCACCCCTACTGCCTCTATATCTACATCAGGTACCAGTTCACGGTATGAAATTACAGTCAATTCAGGCACACTGCCTGCTGTCAGTTCCTTAAAATGATATCTAATAATGGGAGCAGTTAAGACTATCGGTTGGCCTGAGCCCGGACGGGATTCAAGCACTGTTTTCAGCTGCTTTAGTATGCTCCTTGCCCGGTCAGGATCAAGTGCCAGATAAGAACCCTTCTCTGTCTGCTCTAAAGACTGTGAAAGCTCCTCCTCCAGCGCCGGATCAAGGGTAATTACCTCCAGGGGGCCCTCCTCGGGTTTAAGCTGAAAAGTTATCTGCCGGGAGAGAGCCTGCCTGGCGTACTCCGTCAAAATGGCGGGGTCCCTGGTGCTGCGGGCCTGATCAGCCAGAGTCTCCAGAATGGTCACCAGATCCCTGATGGAGACACTCTCCCGCAGCAGGTTTTGAAGCACCTTCTGGATCTCACCAAGGGTCATCAGCTCCGGCAGCAGCTCATCAACAACTGCTGAATAATTATCGCGCAGGTTGTCAATTAAATCCTTAACCTCCTGTCGGCCCAGCAGCTCATGGGCCCTCTTCTTGATAACTTCTGTCAGGTGAGTGGCCATAATGGAGGGACCATCAACAACAGTATAACCGGCCATTTCTGCCTCTTCCTTCTGTTCCTCTGAGATCCAGAGGGCAGGCAGCCCAAAGGCTGGTTCCACCGTCTCCTGACCGCTAATGGGTGCATCTGAGACCCCCATATCCATGGCCAAATAGTGGTTGGGCATAATCTGGAAGGAGGAGACCTCTGTTCCCCGCAGCTTAATTCGATAAGTATCGGGATCAAGCTGCATGTTATCAAGTACCCTGACCGTGGGAATTATCAATCCCAGCTCAATGGCCAGCTGTTTCCTGATCATGGTCACCCGCTCCAGAAAGTCACCACCCTGTTCGGGAACCACCAGTGGTATCAGATTGTAGCCCACCTCCACCTCCAGGGGATCAACCTGCAGCAGATTATCGAAGGCAGCCCTCTCCTCCTCAGGGGTAGTGGGCCTTTCTTCCTCGGCCTCAGTCTGTTCCTCATCAACTTCCTGTTTTCGATCCCAGAGCAGATAACCGAAGAGACCGGAGACAATACCCAGCACCATAAAGGGGATGGTGGGCAGTCCGGAGACAAAGCTGAAGATAAAGAGAATACCTGAGACAATAAGGAGAGTCTTGGGCTGTGATAACATCTGACTGGATAGATCGGAACCAAGGCTTGATTCAGAGGCCGCCCTGGTAACCACCATTCCAGCTGCAGCAGAAATGAGGAGCGCCGGAATCTGACTGACCAGACCATCACCAACCGTTAGTAAAGTATAGGTCTGCAGGGCCTCTGTAGCCGACATCTGCTGCTGCAGGATACCAATTACCAGCCCACCCAGGATATTGACCAGGGTGATCACGATACCGGCAATGGCATCACCCTTGACAAACTTACTGGCACCATCCATGGCTCCATAAAAGTCTGCCTCCTGTCTGATCTTCTGCCGCTGCTCACGGGCCTCATCCTCAGTGATCAGACCGGTGTTCAGATCGGCATCAATACTCATCTGCTTGCCTGGCATGGCATCAAGGGTAAATCGGGCCGCCACCTCGGCCACCCTCTCGGCACCCTTGGTAATAACCACAAATTGAATGACAACAATAATCACAAAGATTACAAAACCAACCACATAGTTGCCCGCCACCACAAAGCTACCAAAGGCCTCAATCACATCTCCTGCAAAGGCCTGACCCAGAATCAGCCTGGTGGTGGAGACATTAAGTGCCAGCCTAAAAAGGGTGGCAAAGAGCAACAGTGAGGGAAAAACTGCAAAATCAAGGGGTTCCAGTATATATATTGAGACCAGCAGCACAGTCAGGGCAAAGGTTATGTTGATGGTCAGCAGCAGATCAAGGACAAAAGTTGGAAGAGGAATAATAAACATGACCAGAATAACAACCAGAGCCAGGGCAAAGATAATGTCACTGTATGATGTTATCCGGGATAGAACTCCTTCCCTGCTGGCCATTGATGATACTCCTTTACTCTAACTCTATAACTGATGTTTAAGTCGATAAACAAAGGCCAGGATCTCGGCCACACTCCGATATAATTCAGGTGGCACCTGATCACCAACCTCGGTACTCTCATAGAGGGCCCGGGCCAGCTCCCTTTCCTCAACTATCTCTACCCCGTGCTGGCGGGCAACCTCTTTAATGCGGGCTGCAATCAGCCTCTCTCCCATGGCCACCACCACTGGGGCCTCCATCTCCTCAGCATCATAGCTTAAAGCCACCGCGATCTCGGTGGGGTTGGTGATCACCACATCAGCCTCGGGAACCTCCTGCATCATCCGCTGAGTGGCCATTTCACGCTGCCGTCTCTTGATCTCAGACTGGATCAGGGGGTCACCTTCAATATCCTTTCTCTCATCCTTGACCTCCTGTTTGGTCATCTTCAGCTTCTGTTCATGTTCCCAGCGCTGATAGAGGTAATCAAGGATGGAGAGCACCAGCAGAAAGATGCTGACCCTGATGGCCAGGTTAAAGATTAATTGCCCGGCCACCACCAGTGAGGCATCAATCCCTGCTTCCATACTCACCATCAGGGTCTCAAAGTCACCGGCAATGGTACTGTAACTAATATAGCCAATGGCTGCTGCCTTCAGCAGAGACTTAACCAGCTCCACCAGGGCCCTTTTGGAGAAGATCTGTTTGGCACCATTAATGGGATCAAGCTTCTGAAAGTCAGGCTTTAATCCCTTGGAGGAAACCACCAGCTTGGTCTGCACTCCCTCGGCCAGACCACCACTGATCCCAATTACCAGAAACAATAATAACAGGATAGGAGTCAGCTGACGAACCCAGTTGCCCAGATAGAAAAGCACAGAGGATCCACTGATCTCAAAGGAAAACTGTCCGGTAAAGGCCAGGGCCATCAAATGCTGCATCTCATCCATAAAGGGACCCATCAGCACGTATAGGGCCAGAAAACTGACCAGCAGGGTAAAGGCAGCCGTGACCTCCTTACTCTTGGCCACCTGTCCCTCTTCACGGGCCTCTCTCCGTTTCTTCGGCGTCGGTTGTTCTGTCTTCTCCTGGGGCATTTAGTCCATCCCCCTCAGCCCATCTGACGTAAAAAGTAGCGCAGCTGATCAAAATGCTGGTAAAAAAAGCGGACCAGGTACTCATAATAAAGGGGCCAGGACAGATAGAGAACGATAAAACCCAGTAAGATCTTTGTGGGCAGACCAACGATAAAGATATTGATCTGCGGTACCGTCCGGGCCAGAAAACCAAAGGCCACATCAACTATAAAGAGAATTAAAACCAGAGGGATAGCCACTCTAAAGGCCAGAATAAAGACATCACCTGCAAAACGCATCAGCAGTGGTACCAGGCGATTCAGCTCCAGGGAAGAACCCGGTGCTGCCCGCTCAAAGCTGTTGTAGAAGATAATTAACAGCTGATGGTGCCCATCCAGCAGCAGAAAGATCAAAGTTCCCATCAGGTTCTTAAACTGTCCCATCAGGGGCATGGGTCTACCATGGAGAGGGTCCATAACATTCACGATTGCAAAACCCATTCTCAGATCTAGAAACTGACCGGCCAGCTGCAGGGTAGCAAAGATCAACATGGCTACAAAGCCAAGCATCAGGCCCCGAGAGAATTCATTGAAGAGCTGCAGGGGGAAAAGGGGCATTTCAAAGACACCTTCAAAGTCAATTACCGGCCACAGAATGGCAGTGATAAAGATGATCAGGCCGATCCTTACCCGGCGTGGAATGACCCCACTGCCCAGAATGGGCACCAGAATAAAGAAACCAACCATCCGGAAAAGAATGAGACTGAAGGTATAACCACCGGCCAGCAGAATCTCTTCCATCTACAGACCCCCCTAGCCAAGCAACAGGGGCAGATCCCTGATCAGGTTAACTGAAAACTCTACAAAAATATTCATGATCCAGGGACCAAAGACAATCAGGGCTCCCAGCACAGCCACAATTTTAGGAATAAAGGCCAGGGTCTGTTCCTGTATCTGGGTGGTGGCCTGCAGAATACTGACTATCAGCCCCACCAGCAGACCCATTCCCAGCACCGGCGCCACTCCCAAAAGCACATAAAAGAGTGCCTCACGACCAACACGGATAATGGTCTCTTCAGTCATACACTTTCTCCCCCTGTCAGTTAAAGGTCTCCATTAAAGACCTGATAACCAGATACCAGCCATCTATCAGAACAAAGAGTAAAATCTTAAAGGGCAGTGAAATCATAACCGGTGGTAACATCAACATCCCCATGGACATCAAAATACTGGCCACAGCCATATCAATCATCACAAAGGGTATGTAAATCATAAAGGCGATCTGAAAGGCCTTTTTCAGTTCACTGATGATAAAGGCCGGGATCAGCACATGAGTCTCCACATCATCAGGATTTTGAGGTCGATCCCGGTCAGTCAGGTTATAGAAGAGGGCCACATCCTTCTCCCTGGTCTGTCGGAACATAAAGTCCCGCAGGGGCTGGATACCAACCTCCAGGGCCTCCTCCTGGGGCATCTCCCCCTCCAGGTAGGGCTGCAAGGCCTGTTCGTTGATCTCACCCAAAACTGGAGCCATGATAAAGAAGGTCAGGAAAAGAGCCAGTCCCACCAGTACCTGGTTTGGTGGCATCTGCTGAGTGGCCAGGGCATTCCTGATCAGGGCCAGGACCACAACGATCCTGGTAAAGGAAGTAACCATAATCAGGATAGCTGGAGCCAGGGAAAGAATGGTTAACAGGATCAGGATCTGGATGGGAAGAGAAAGGTCCCCTCCTTCACCGGTGAAATCGATCTCCATTCCCGGCAACTCCAGCGGCTGAGCACCGACTGTAGAAGCAAAGAGCATCATCAGCAGCAATAAAAGAACTAATACTTTACCCCTGCTCCCCATGATCAGCAGTCCCTTCATCCCTTGCACCCAGGTCCGAGAGAACCTCCATTCCCTCCTGGGTAAGCCCGATAAGCAGCTCACTATCATCAACTCGCACCAGTAAAAGGCCCTGCTGGCGGCTCATTGAAATCCGCTCCAGAATCTCCATCCTTCTGCCAGCTGGCTGAAAAAGAGAAAGACGTCTAAGATAGAGACCCAGCAAATAGATTAAAAGAATTACCAGGGCTGAATAAAAGACTACCTTAACTATCTCCAAGACGAAATCTGTTTCCAAATAGGACCAACTCCTGTCAGCTCTTTAGTTACTACCCCTGCAGCCTGACATGATCAACGATCTCTGTTACCCTTAGACCAAAGTTTTCATCGATAACCACCACTTCACCACGGGCAATAAGCCGGCCATTGGCCAATAGATCAACCGGTTCACCGGCCAGGCGATCGAGTTCGATAATGGATCCCTTGCCCAGCTCCAGGATATCCCTGACCAGCATCCTGGTCTCGCCCAGGCGGACAGTAACCTCCACCGGTATATCGCTGATAATTGAAATATTCTCCCGTTCCTCCAGCTCTTCTTCCTCTTCCAGAGAACTGAACTGGACTCGCTGTGCCTTAACCTCCCGCTCCTTCTTTTTCTCCTCTTTCTTCCTGTCAGCAGCAGATGACCTTGGTTCAGCAGCACCAGCACCCACTGCTGCCATTTCCCTCTCGCTGGCCTCCGCCTCTTTTTTCTGCTCTTCAGCTGCTTCAGCTTCCAGCTCTACCTCCTGTTGAACTTCCTCTTCTACTTCTGGCTCTACCTCTGGCTCTTCCTGGGGCATAACCTCTGCCACCAGAGAACGGGCAAAGGAGGGTGACATCAGCTGTACCAGCTTGGAGTCTACCAGCTCACCAATCTGCAGATTAAAGGCTACAGTTACCACCTCTTCCTCCATGGGGAAGGGCGGATTCTCCACCACCTCATCGGTGAGAGTAATCAGATCCGTTTGGGGGGGAGAGATTTCAATAGTGGTATGGACTATCTCTGACATGGAGGTGGCAGTAGAACCCATCATCTGGTTCATGGCCTCACCCACAGCACTAACATGGATATCTGAGAGCTCCTCAGGTGGTTCACTGCCATCTCCACCCATCATCAGATCAGCAATAACAGCTGCATCATCCTCCTTGAGAATCAGATGGTTATAGCCCTCCAGACCA
>CAZXKH010000053.1:0-9546 GCA_964641385.1 uncultured Clostridia bacterium
GAACTGATACCTTAAGTGGTGAGAACATAGAGATCGATGCTGAGCTGGTGGTGCTGGCCACTACAGTTGTCTCCGGCAGGGGTGTTCGGGAGCTGGCCGGCAGGATGAAGGTCAGTGTTGATGATTATGGTTTTCTTACTGAGGCCCATCCCAAGCTGCGACCGGTGGAGACTTTGACCAGAGGGATCTATATTGCCGGTGCTGCTCAGGGCCCCAAGGATATACCGGATACTGTTGCCCAGGCCAGTAATGCTTCAGCCAAGGTACTGGGACTCTTCTCCCGGGACAGTATAGAATCCGATCCAGTGGTGGCTGCTGTAGTAGAAGAGGACTGTTCAGGCTGTCTCAGGTGTCACGATGTCTGCCCCTATGAGGCCTTAGAGAAGAAGGAGATTACTATCAGAACCCATGCGGGAGAGGAGACCCGTCTGGTATGTACTGTTAATGAAAGCCTCTGTGCCGGTTGTGGTGCCTGCACTGTTGCCTGCCGCAGCGGGGCCATTAACCTGGATGGTTTTACCAACCAACAAATACTAGCGGAGGTGGAGGCCATATGTCAGTAAATGAGATAGAAAGAGTTACAGATTGGGAACCCAACATTGTTGCCTTCTGCTGTAAATGGTGCAGCTATAGTGGGGCAGATCTGGCCGGTACCAGCCGCCTGCAGTATCCACCCCAGCTGAAAATAATCAAGGTGCCCTGTTCGGGGAGAATAGATCCTCATTTTGTGATCAAGGCCTTTCAGCGGGGGGCTGATGGTGTACTTGTTGCCGGATGCCATCCCGGTGACTGTCACTATACAACTGGTAATTACTATACTCGTCGGCGTTTTCTGGTTGTCAAAAGGTTGCTGGAGTACGTGGGGCTTGATGAGGACAGGTTTATGGTTAGCTGGATTTCATCCTCGGAGGCCCTTAAGTTTCAGGAGATGGCAGAAAGGATCACCAGTAAGGTCAAAGAGCTTGGCCCAAACAGGATAATGAGGGATAACCTATGAAGAATATAACTGAATTAATACGGAAAAAGGCCCGGGAATTATTTCAGGAGGAAAGGATAGATATGCTGCTGGGGTACGGTCAGGGAAGCAGGCCGGACAGGACTATCCCCCTCTTTATTGAAGAAGAGGATGATTGCCAGCAGCTGATCTGGAATCCCTTTTGTTCCAATACTCTTCCCACCTATCTCTTTCTGAATGATTATCAGGGATTAAAGAAGGATCAGTGTGATAGCTATGGTATTGTGGTAAAGGGCTGTGATGCCAGGGCCTTAATGAGGGTCTTGAATGATAACCTGATCGAACGCAGTCAGCTGGAGATCATCGGAGTTCCCTGTGCTGGAACCATTGATCCTGAGAAGCTGGCCCGGGTGGCTGGAGATTTTGAGTGGGATGAGATAGAGGTAAGGCCAGAGGAAGTTGTTCTTAAAGGTCTAAATGAGGAAAGGATGCTTACACGGGAGCAGGTTGTCAATGATAAATGCCTTACCTGCCGTACTCCCAACCCGGAGCTCTACGACTACCTGGTGGGAGATAAAATCAATGAAATTCCTGTTGAGGTCCCCTATCAGGAGGTAGAAGAGCTGGAAGCAAAAGAGGTGGAGGAGCGCCGACATTACTGGCAACAACAGGTGGAGCGCTGTATTCGCTGTTATGCCTGTCGTAATGTCTGCCCTGCCTGTAACTGCAGGAGCTGTATTTTCCAGGAGGAAGATGCGGTATGGCTGGGTAAGGGCGTGGATATGACTGAAAACCTTGTCTTCCATCTAACCAGGGCCTACCATGTGGCCGGCAGATGTACTGATTGTGGTGAGTGTGAACGGATCTGTCCCATGGATATTCCCTTACAGAAGTTGAACCGCAAAATACAGAAGGATATAGAGGATCTCTTCCAGCTGGGCCCATTGGCCTCAGTGGAGGACCTTGATCAAAAACCACCTCTGGGATCATTTGCCGAGGAGGATCCGGAGGAGTTTCTCTAGTCTTTGGAGAGGGTTTCTGCCAGGTGTCAAAAAGCTTTAAGTTCCTGGTGCTTTTGTTTTAATATCAAGCTACGGAATTTTACCCGCTGCCTTTGGGCAGTGGGATGTTAGGGAGGTAAGAGATAAGGTATGGTCCAGATGATGAAGATTCCTGGAGATAAAATAAGGCCCCTGCTGGCTGAGCTACAGAAAAGCCGCCGACTTATTGCCCCGGTTGAGGTGGATGGGGTGGTACTCTTTAAAGAGGTTGATGGGGCTGGAGAGGTACTGCTGGATTATCAGAACTCAGTGGTTCCTCCCAAGGACTGGTTTTTTGCACAGAGTGAAGACCTCTTTTACTTCGAAAACAGGATGGATGAACTGAGAATCGAGGAGGCAGAAAGGGAGGATGATCAATTTCTCCTCTTCGGGATCAGGCCCTGTGATGCAAGATCAATTCTCCTGCTCGACCATGTATTCTGTGGTCAGGAGGGAGAAGATACTTACAGTGATGATTACTACCGGGCCAGAAGGGAGAATACTATCCTGGTGGGACTTTCCTGCCAGCAGCCACTTTCCTCCTGTTTCTGTACTGCCTTTGATGGTTCTCCTGCCAGCAGGGAGGGCTGTGATCTGCTGCTGACAGAGCTTGAGGGAGAGAACTATCTGGTGGAGGCAGTAACAGAGAGAGGTTCTCAGCTGCTGGAGGCTCATGCTTCCTTTTTTAGCCCGGCTGATGAAGTGGACAGGGAGGCGCTGGAGGAAGAGCTGAAATCAAGGCTTGTTATGGATCAGCTCAGTGGAGTCTATGACCAGCTTCCTGCTCTATATGAAAGTGATTACTGGGATAAGATCGCTGCCAGGTGTTTGGGCTGCGGGGTCTGTACCTATGTCTGTCCCACCTGCCACTGTTTCGACATCTTCGATGAGAGTAAGGGTCAGGGTGGGAGAAGAATACGCACCTGGGATTCCTGTATGTATACCAACTTCACCAGGATGACCAGTGGAGAGAATCCACGCCCCTCCCAGAAGGAGCGGGTCAGGCAGCGATTCTTTCACAAACTGAGGTACTTTGAGGAGCGGTATCAGGATCCACTCTGTGTGGGCTGTGGGCGCTGTATAGAGAAGTGTCCGGTGAATATCGATATCTCTCAAATTATCTCAGAGGTAAAGGAGCTGGCTTAAATGAAGGGGAAAGCTTTAAAACCAGAGGTTGCTAAAATAGAGGGAATTGTTGAAGAGACTCCCGATACCAAGACCTTTCAGCTGGTACTTGATGATCCTGAAGAACACAGTGAGTTTGACTTTAACCCTGGCCAGGTAGCACAGCTCTCCATTATGGGTCTGGGAGAGGCTACCTTCTCCATTACCTCTTCTCCCAGCCGTAAAGAGACTCTGGAGTTTAGTATTAAGAAAATGGGGACTGTAACTACTGCTCTCCATGATATGTCTGAGGGCAGCAAGCTTGGTCTGAGGGGTCCCTATGGTAATAACTTTCCCTATCAGGAGGCAGAGGGAAAGGATCTCCTCTTTATTGGAGGAGGGATTGGTCTGGCACCCCTGCGTTCCCTGATTAATTATGTCTTTGATCATCGAGAGAAGTACGGCCAGGTGGATATTATCTATGGGGCCCGATCTCCACAGGATCTCTGCTTTAAGGATGAGCTCTTCAATGACTGGCCGGCACAGGAGAACACCAATGTCTATCTAACTGTTGATGCGGCCAAAAAGGAGGATCAGTGGGAGGGGAATGTTGGTCTGGTACCACACTATCTGGAGGAAATAAATCCTTCTCCAGAGGGAATGATATCCTTTACCTGTGGTCCTCCCATTATGATTAAGTTTGTCTTGCAGTCCATGGAGAAACTGGGTTTTACTCCAGAGCAGATTATCACCACCCTGGAGTTAAAGATGAAGTGTGGAGTGGGAATGTGTGGCAGGTGTAACATAGGTTCCAAGTATGTTTGTGTGGATGGGCCGGTCTTTTCCCTGGCAGAGCTGGAGGAGCTGCCGGCTGAGTTTTAATATCTCACCGTTGATCTGATTATGAATAAGGAGGTAAAGGTGGATGGCTGATACTCAAAAGGTAACGATCTATATCATGGGCAAGGCATATTCAGTGCCGGAGAATTTGACCATCATGAAGGCCATGGAGTATTCCGGTATTCAGCTGGTCAGGGGCTGTGGTTGTCGGGGTGGTTTTTGTGGTGCCTGTGCCACTGTTTATCGTTTGCATGATGATTACCGGGTTCATGTAGGGCTGGCCTGTCAGACAGTTGTGGAGGAAGGAATGTATCTCTCCATGCTGCCCTTCTATCCGGCCATCAAAAACTGTTATCAGGTGGAGGAGCTCTCAGCGGATTATAATGTCCTGATGCAGCTCTATCCGGAGATAAATCGCTGTCTGGGATGTAATACCTGTACTCGCTCCTGTCCACAGGACCTGGAGGTTATGAACTACATGAATGCGGCCATTAGAGGTGACATTGCCAGGGTGGCCAATTTATCCTTTGACTGTATAATGTGTGGTCTCTGTGCCTCCCGCTGCCCGGCGGAGCTGGTGCAGTATAATGTTGGCATTCTGGCCCGCAGGATTAATGGCCTGCATATTGCACCACCTGCCCAACACCTGGCTGATAGGGTTCAGGAATTGAATGAAGGCCAGCATGAGGCGGAAGTGGATGAACTGATGGCCATGGATCGGCAGGCAGTTGAAGCCAGGTACAATGAGCGAGATATCGAAGAATAATGGTAGAAAGGGTGTTTTTTAAAGATGGCCTATACCGATGAGATGAAGGGTATGATTAGAAAGCTTGAAACCACCAGGAAAGAGAGGCTGGAGGAGACACATGCCCGCCTCTCACCTGATGAGAAGGATCAGCTGTTAAAGAACTTCCATCCTGATTACAGGGATGATGCCATGCGCAAGGTGCAGATCGGTCCCAATGCTGGAGACAGAATGCCCCATGAAGTGGCAGATATTCTGGAGGCCAGAAGCTCTATCGATCCCGATGAGATCGATCTGCAGGATGTAGACCAGGAAGTTGATGTGCTGGTGATTGGAGGAGGTGGAGGTGGCTGTTCTGCAGCCCTTATGGCCCAGGAAGAGGGAGCAGATGTCCTGCTTTTAACCAAGCTGCGCCTGGGTGATGCCAATACCATGATGGCTCAGGGAGGAATCCAGATCGCCGATAAGGAGACGGATTCACCTGCCATTCACTACCTGGATGTCATGGGTGGTGGGGGTTTTGATAACAAGGCTGATCTGGTTAAGGCCCTGGTAATGGATGCTCCCCATGTGGCCAGCTGGCTGGAGGGCATGGGCTGTATGTTCGACAAGGAAGAGGATGGAAGGATGAAGACCAAGCACGGAGGTGGAACCTCACGTAAGCGGATGCATTCAGCCCGTGATTACACCGGGGCCGAGATCATGCGGACGCTGAGAGATGAGGTGCAGAACAGGGGAATAAACTGTATCGAGTTCTCGCCGGTAGTTGAACTGCTGCTGGATAAGGATGGTAGCTGTCAGGGGGCAGTGGCCTATAACCTGGAGAATGAAGAGTACCACGTGATCAGGGCCGGTAGTGTGGTGATGGCCACCGGCGGTTTTGGCAGGATTCATGTCTCCGGTTTTCCCACCACCAACCACTATGGTGCCACGGCAGATGGATTGATTATGGCCTATCGGGCCGGTGCCAACCTGGTCTTTATGGATGCCACCCAGTTCCATCCCACCGGAGCAGCCTTTCCGGAGCAGATTGTGGGCCTGTTGATTACCGAAAAGGTCAGGGGCCTTGGGGCCCAGCTGATCAATGCTGAGGGTGAACAGTTTGTCTATCCCCTGGAGACAAGGGATGCAGTGGCCTCTGCCATTATCAGGGAGTGTGAGGGTCGTAAGAAGGGTATTGAGACCCCTACTGGCATGCAGGGGGTCTGGCTTGATTCACCCATGATCGATGATCTCCATGGTCAGGGAACTGTTAAGGAGGAGCTACCGGCCATGTTCCGGCAGTTTGAGCGCTTTGACCTTGATATAACCAAAGAGCCCATCCTGATTTTCCCCACCCTCCATTACCAGAATGGTGGAGTGGAGATCGATGATCAGGCAGAGGCTGCAGTGGAAAACCTCTTTATTGCCGGTGAGACCTCAGGTGGGATTCACGGCAGAAACCGGCTGATGGGCAACTCTCTGCTGGATATTCTTGTCTTTGGACGTCGGGCAGGGGTTAATGCAGCTGCCAGGGCTCAAAAGAATAAGAAGGGCAGTCTGAGCCTGGAACACATCAGGGACTACAACCGGCAGCTGGAAGATAGTGATATTGAAAGTGACAGGGTTTCACCCATCCTGCTTCCTGACTATCGTCCTCGACACTCCTAATTGATTACTATCTCTGAGAAAGGAAGGTGAAGTGGTAAGATGCGTCAGCTAGATGTCTCAAGAATAACCGAGGAGGTGGCCCGCCTCAGCAAAGAGGCCAATTATTATCTGGGGGAGGATGTTCTTGCCTCCTTTAAGTCAGCCCTGGAGAATGAAGAATCACCTGCCGGTAAGGCGGTCATTGAACAGCTGCTGGAGAATGCTGAGATAGCTGCAACTGAAGAGGTTCCCATGTGCCAGGATACCGGCTTTGCTGTCGTATACCTGGAGCTGGGTCAGGAGGTTCAGCTCACTGGAGGTGACCTGGATGAAGCCATTAATGAAGGGGTAAGACAGGGATATACTGATGGTTATCTCCGTAAATCAATCGTTCAGAACCCCTTAAAGCGTGATACCAATACAGGGGATAATACGCCTGCTGTTATTCATACCAGTGTTGTACCCGGTGACAAAGTCAAGCTTACTGTGGCCCCCAAGGGTGGTGGCAGTGAGAACATGAGCCGGGTGGGAATGATGAAGCCTGCCGACGGCAGGGATGGTGTTCGCGACTTTGTAGTCAAGACAGTTGTTGAGGCAGGACCCAATCCCTGTCCACCGGTAATTGTTGGAGTGGGAATAGGTGGTACTTTTGAACGGGTGGCACAGCTGGCCAAATCAGCACTGTTACGACCCCTTGATGATACCAATCCCGATCCTGAGCTGGCCTCTTTGGAAGAGGAGATATTGGAGAAAATAAATAAGAGCGGGGTGGGCCCTCAGGGGCTTGGAGGAAGAATTACAGCCCTGGGGGTTAAGGTAAAATCCTTCCCCTGTCATATTGCTTCAATGCCGGTGGCAGTAAACATTAACTGTCATGCCAGCAGACATAAGGAAGTTATTATTTAAGCAACCTGAGGAGGTGAAGGAAATGGCAACCAAAAAGTTAACTACTCCCCTGAGCGATGAGGATGTAAAGAATTTACAGAGCGGTGATAATGTCTTGTTGACAGGTACCATTTATACCGGACGGGATGCAGCCCATGAAAGGCTGGTCAAATTACTGGAAAAGGGTGAAGAGCTGCCCGTTGATCTAAAGGGACAGGTCATCTATTATGTGGGTCCTGCTCCTGCCAAACCTGGCAAGGTAATTGGTTCGGCTGGCCCCACTACCAGTTACCGTATGGATCCCTATACTCCCGTGCTGCTGGAGGCAGGGTTAAAGGGTATGATCGGAAAGGGATCTCGTTCCCAGGAGGTAATTGATTCCATCTCTGAAAACAATGGTGTATATTTTGCTGCCGTTGGTGGTGCTGCCGCCCTTATTTCTCAGTCCATTAAAGAGGCAGAGGTTGTGGCCTATGAGGACCTGGGAACAGAGGCCATCCGCAGGTTGAAGGTAGAGGATCTGCCCCTGATCGTGGTCAATGATGCCAGTGGTCAGGATCTATATCAACAGGGGATCAAAGAGTACGGTATTTAAATTTCTAAATAAAAATAAGAGGTGAGGGTAAATGTCATTAAAGGAAGATGCCCTGAAGATGCATCTTGACAATCAGGGCAAGATAGCAGTTAATAGTAAGGTTAAGGTAGTTGATACCAGAGATCTGAGTCTGGCCTATTCACCTGGGGTGGCAGAACCCTGCCGCAAAATATTCGCCAACAAGGAGGATATCTATCGCTATACAGCCCGTGGTAATCTGGTGGCAGTGGTTTCCACCGGAACTGCAGTGCTGGGGCTGGGAGATATCGGGGCTGAGGCCTCACTGCCGGTCATGGAGGGTAAGGCAGTGCTCTTTAAGAACTTTGCCGGTATCGATGCCTTTCCCCTCTGTATTGGTACCAAGGAAGTTGACAGGGTGGTTGAGTTTGTCAAGCTCTTAGAACCCACCTTTGCCGGTATTAACCTGGAGGATATTGCAGCTCCCGAGTGCTTCGAAATTGAGGAACGCCTGAAGGAAGAGACCGAGATGGCCATTTTCCACGATGATCAGCATGGAACAGCCGTGGTGGCGCTGGCAGGATTGATCAACGCCCTGAAGATCGTCGGCAAGGAGATTGGAGAGATGAAGGTAGTTGTTAATGGTGCCGGTGCCGGTGGAATGGCCACCGCCAAACTGCTGTTAACCCTCGGTTTTGATGATATAATAGTCTGTGACAGCCGTGGAATTATCTATCCGGGTCGTAAGGAAAACATGAACTCCTATAAAGAGGAACTGGCCAAAGAGACAAATAAAGATAACCTGAAGGGCGATCTGGCCAAAGCCATGGAGGGGGCAGATGTCTTTATGGGGCTTTCATTGGCTGATCTGGTTAGCCAGGAGATGGTAAGATCCATGGCCAGTGATCCCATAATCTTTGCCATGGCCAACCCGGACCCGGAGATTGTTCCTGATGCGGCCAAAGCCGCCGGAGCCAAAGTGGTGGGTACAGGTCGTTCTGATTATGCTAACCAGGTTAACAATGTGCTGGCCTTCCCCGGTATCCTCAGAGGAGCCCTTGATGTGCGTTCCACCGATATCACTGAAAAGATGAAGGTGGCTGCAGCCTATGCTATAGCCGATCTGATACCTGAGGATGAGGTGACACCCGAGTATGTAATCCCCAATGCCTTTAATCGCGATGTGGCACCAGGAGTGGCGGCTGCAGTGGCCAGGACCGCCATGGAGGAAGGCATTGCCAGAATCGAGCGAGACCCTGATGAGATAGCAGAGAATACTAAAAAACTGGTAAATGAGATCTATCAGGAGTAATAGAGAGAAGAAGGGGGGCCTTAACTGGCTCCTCTTTTTTTGTTTACAGGTACAGGAGGTTTTGTCCATATTCCTGGACCCTCAATTCAGATCTGGAGTCAATTTCCACATCGGTGGAAAGATGTCAATTGTAAGATAGAATCTAAGGGGAATGAGGTGTGCAATCAGCTCAGAAGGAATGTGAACCTGGAGCCCTCCTGAGATAGCCGGTTATACATTTCAATAGGATAATCCCAATTAGGCACTCAGGCACTTATAACTATTAACATCTACACAGATTGTTTGCTGCATACTCTCTGCAATAGGGATTACATTTTATACCAATCACAGGCTGGACTTAAAATATAATCTGGCTGTAGTTTTAAAGGAGCACCTTAAATATATACACAATAATAGGGTTGGTAATTGCAACTCCCCAAATATTTACTTATTAATTCATTTTAATAATGATCCTGATAATTTATCAATAATTTTAAGATTAAT
>CAZXKH010000054.1:0-6476 GCA_964641385.1 uncultured Clostridia bacterium
GACAGGATTTAACTTTAATTTTCTTCTTGTTCAATATCTTTGTTATCTTCTTTGGCGCAACATCGAGATCAGAAGCCAATTCCATGGCCTTTGCACAGGTAACCTCTTCCTGACCTGCAAGAATTTCTCCTAGTATGGCTTCAATCTCAGTTTCTCTATCCATGATCATCACTCCTTAATATAGTCTTTACTGTAGTTAATTAATAAACTTTGCTACAAAAAGGACAAGTCCTCCATAAATAATATGTCTTTATTCCCATTCGATGGTGGCTGGAGGTTTGGTGGTCAAATCATAGAGGACTCTGTTAATTCCCTCTACTTCATTAACAATCCTTTCCGAAATGCGTTCCAGAACCTCATCGGGTATCCTGACCCAGCTGGCAGTCATGGCATCAAGGCTCTGCACTGCCCTGAGAATAATTGGATGCTGGTAGCTGCGCTGATCTCCCTGGACCCCCACACTCCGAATGGGAGTGGGCAGAACAGCAAAGGACTGCCAGATCTCAGAGGCCAGCCCTGACCGCTCCAGTTCCTGGTTGAAAATATAGTCTGCCTCTCTCAGCAAATCAAGAGCCTCTTTATTAACCTCACCCAGAATACGGATGGCCAGACCAGGCCCTGGAAAGGGCTGTCTGTTCACCATTTCTTCCGGTAAACCCATTCTTGTAGCTATCTCCCGCACCTCATCCTTGAAAAAATCACGCAGGGGTTCAACCAGCTGAAAGTCAAGCTGCTCGGGCAGACCACCAACATTGTGATGGCTCTTGATGGTGGCAGCTGTATCGGTGCCACTCTCAATAATATCGGAGTAAATGGTTCCCTGGACCAGATAATCCAGCTGACCCAGCTTCCTAGCCTCTTCTTCAAAGACCCTGATAAACTCTTCTCCAATTATCTTGCGCTTTTTTTCCGGATCTACAACACCCTGCAGGCGTGATAAAAAACGATCTTCTGCCTCAACATAGATCAGGTTATCTCCAAAACCCTCCCGCAGCTGATTGCAGACCTCTTCAGGTTCACCCTTTCGCAATAGCCCGTGATTGACAAAGACACAGTAGAGCCGATCACCAATAGCCTCCTGTACAAGAGCTGCAGAAACAGCAGAATCAATACCCCCCGATAAAGCACAGAGAGCCCTGTTATCTTCACCCAGTTCCTCCTTCAGGGACTTTATCTTTTCAGGAATAAAGTCCTGAACCTCCCATTCTCCTTTCAGGTTACAGATAGAGAATAAGAAGTTTTTCAACACCTCTCTTCCCCTTTGAGTATGAGTCACCTCCGGATGAAACTGAACTCCATAGAGGTTCTCTTCCTGGTTTTCTACAGCTGCAACCTCCAGCTTTGAGCTCCGGGCCAGCATTTTAAATCCAGGTGGCAGTTTTACCACTGAATCACCGTGGCTCATCCAGGCCGTAAAACCATCCTCAATCCCCTCTAAAAGCCTGCCCTGTTCTTTAATTTGCAGTTCAACCCGACCATACTCCCGATCACAGGGTGCCACTTTACCCTCAGCGTCAAGATGGATTAAGAGCTGCATTCCATAACAGATGCCAAGTACCGGAAGACCCAGCTCCAGAATTTCGGGATCCAGTCGGGGGGCACCCTCCTCATTAACACTTGATGGCCCCCCGGAGAGAATGATCCCGGAAGGATTGAGAGCTTTTAGCTCTCCGGCCCTGGTATTATGAGCATGTAAGGAAGAGAAAACACCCAGTTCCCTAACACGACGAGCAATCAGCTGACTGTACTGCCCACCGAAATCAAGAATTACAATTCTCTCCCTATCCTTTAATGTCGACATTTTTTTTCACCCCCTGACTATTAAACTAATACAACAAAGGAGCCCCAAAATCCTGCATAAATAAAAAAGCCCCGGGAAGGAGCAGTGCTCTCCCGGGACTTAACTGCCTTAAATTACATCATTCCTGGGGGCATACCGCCACCCATGCCGCCCATACCGGGGCCACCCATGCCACCGGCAGGACCGCCGCTGTTGTCATCATCTTCTTCTCTCTCAGCCACCAGAGCTTCAGTGGTAAGCAACATACCTGCTGCACTGGATGCGTTCTGAAGCGCAGAACGTGTTACCTTGGCTGGATCAACAATGCCGGCCTTAATCATATCTACAAATTCGCCCTTCTGGGCATCAAAGCCAACACCGGGCTCCTTATTGGAGACACGCTCTACTACAAATGAACCTACATAACCGCCAAAATATGCAAAAAGGCGAAATGGGCTCTCAAGAGCCTTCTTGATGATTTCTACACCTGTTGCCTCATCATCGGTTAATTCCAGTTCACTTACAGCAGAGATTATATTTAGATAGGCTGTTCCTCCACCGGCAACCAGACCCTCTTCTACTGCAGCCCGGGTAGCGGAAAGAGCATCTTCGATGCGGTGCTTCTTCTCCTTCAGTTCAGTCTCTGTGGCAGCACCTACACCAATCACTGCTACTCCACCGGCCAGTTTGGCCAGCCTTTCTTCCAGCTTTTCGCGATCGAAATCAGAGTCAGTATTCTCAATTTGGGCCCTGATCTGGTTAATCTTCTGCTTAATGGCCTCTTCGCTTCCAGCACCATCAACAATAGTAGTATCTTCCTTGGTAATGGTTACCTTATTGGCCTGACCAAGCATGGAAAGATCAGCATTCTCCAGCTTTAATCCCAGATCCTCACTAATTACCTGACCACCGGTTAGAGTGGCAAGGTCATCAAGCATAGCCTTTCTGCGGTCACCAAAACCGGGAGCTTTAACGGCTACACACTCAAAGGTGCCCTTAATCTTATTAACTACCAGTGTAGCCAGTGCTTCACCCTCAACATCTTCGGCAATGATCAGTAGTGCCTTGCCCTGCTGAACAACCTTCTCCAGGAGAGGCAGAACCTCATTGATATTGGAGATCTTCTTATCTGTCATCAGGATATAGGGCTCATCAAGTACAGCCTCCATGGCTTCACTATCAGTTATCATGTATGGAGAGAGATAACCGCGATCAAACTGCATTCCCTCCACAACTTCCAGGCTGGTACCCATAGTTTTGGCTTCATCAACTGAAATAACACCATCTTTACCGACCTTTTCCATGGCATCAGCAATCAGTTCACCAATTTCAGTATCAGCAGCAGAAATGGCAGCTATCTGAGCAATGGCCTCACGACCAACAACTGGCCGACTGATCTCCTTAATTTTCTCCACTGCCTTTTCAACAGCCTTTTCTATCCCACGCTTGATACCCATGGGGGCTGCACCGGCAGCTACATTCTTAAAACCCTCTTTGATAATTGATTCTGCCAGCACAGTGGCAGTAGTTGTTCCGTCACCAGCAGCGTCATTAGTTTTTGTTGCTACTTCCTTAACTGTCTGTGCACCCATGTTCTCGAACTGATCCTTAAGCTCTATTTCACGGGCAATGGTAACTCCATCGTTGGTGATTGATGGGGAACCAAAGCTCTTTTCAAGAATAACATTGCGGCCCTTTGGACCAAGGGTAACCTTGACAGCTCCTGCCAGGGCTTCCACTCCTCTTTCCAGTGCACGCCTTCCTTCTTCTCCAAACTTTAATTTTTTAGCCATGCTAACCTTGAACCTCCTTTATTATTATTCTACTATTCGATTACTGCCAGAATATCCTTTTCACTTACAATCAATAGTTCCTGCCGCTTATGCTGAACCTCTGTCCCGGCATATTTGGCATAAATAATACGATCTCCAACTTCAACCTCGGGCTTTAGACGCTCACCATTTTCGAGGCGCTTACCCTCACCAACAGCAACAACTTCGCCTTCCTGGGGCTTTTCTTTGGCAGTATCGGGAAGAACGATACCACTTTCAGTCTTTTCCTCACGCTCAATTGCCTTAACAACAATCCTGTCACCTAAAGGCTTAATGTTCATTTCAATACCTCCTTCTTTGATATGTATTGCCCTTTGTTGTTAGCACTCAAACTTTGCGAGTGCTAATTATTACATTTAATATCATAACCAATGTACAGACTAAAATCAAATGCCAAAAAAGGATGGCACAGGAATATAATGCCCTTTATTTAATAATATATGCCTTAAACTCGATTTTTCTCCCGATAAAAATAAATTTTATCCTTCTTTAGAAACAGCAAGTCCTACTATCTTGATCTCAATCTCTTTAACCACAATTCCGGTGCTCTCCTCCAGAATTCTATGTACTTCATCCCTAATTTCCTCAGTTACTGAAAGCAAGTTTGATCCATAATTAAGCTCCAGCTCAAAATAAAGGGTAAGATCCTCCTGGTTAGAGTCGATGGTAACCCTGGGGATCTGAGATACTTCATCAAACTGAAGTGCAGTATAGACCACCAGTTCCTTCATCACGTTATCAGAAATATAGAGCTTTCCATACCAGCTAAAACGAGGACGGATGATTGTTTTTTCCGCCAGCTGTGGTTTATCCTCCTTTTTCCGCAGTAAGAAGTAAAGAGATTCAAGCAAATAGCCGGGAAAATTCTGTTTCACCTCTATCTTGGGCACAGGTATTACATGTTTCCCCTGGCTGTTTCGATGTCTCTGTGCCTCCTCGATTTCGTGTGGGGTTGCCACCTCTGAAATATTAATTACTTCCTGAAGACCATTTAGTTGCAGACGCTGGACTATTTTTTTTACCATCTGCAGGGAGGTACCCAGAATCAATATTTTATCTTCATCCATCTCAGCCAGTGCTTCGCGAACCATCCGGGCATGATCTTCATGATGAAATATAGCTCTTCTGATGGCCTTCAGCTTACTAACTTCATTTTTCGCTGAAATACCGGCCACAATCTTATTGGCCCTGATCAAGAGACCATCATCGATGATCAGATTTATTCTTCTTTCACTGGCAACCATTAGTGCCCGATGGCTTTTACCGGTCCCACTGGGGCCGACCAGAGCATAAACCTCCATCCTCTTCACTCCTTAATATAGAGCAGGGGCCGGATCAACATTTAAACTTAAAGAGGCAAATTCCCGAGCCTGATACTTCCTGTAACCAGCAGCCGCAATCATAGCCCCGTTATCAGTACATAGCAGTGGGCTGGGAGCAAAAAGCGTAAGATCTCGATCCTTCAATGCCTGCTCCAGCTGCCGGTATAGAGCCCTGTTGGCAGCAACCCCTCCCACCATCATTACCTGCTTTACCCTTCTTCTCTCCAGTGCCTGCAGAACTCCATCCACCAAAACATCAATAACAGCAGCCTGAAAACTGGCTGCCAGATCAGCCCTTTCAGCTTCTACTCCTCGCTGTTGACAGTTATTAAGATAGTTGATCACAGCAGTCTTTAAACCGCTAAAGCTGAAATCAAGATTATCTTTACCGGTATCCGGTCGAGGCAGGGAGATAGCCTCAGGATCGCCATCACGGGCCAGCCTTTCAATGACCGGTCCTCCGGGATAACTGAGACCCATGGCCCGTGCCACTTTATCAAAGGCCTCACCGGCAGCATCATCAAGGGTCCGTCCCAGCTGTTCATAACTCCCCAGCCGGGAAATATATATCAGTTCCGTATGCCCCCCGGAGACAGTTAAACAGATCAGGGGGGTAGTGGGTTCCTCATCCTGTAGCATGGTAGCATAAATATGACCCTCCAGATGATGAACGGCCAATAGCGGCACATTAAGAGCAAAGGCCAGCGATTTTGCTGTGGAAACACCAACCAGCAGAGAACCAACCAGGCCGGGACCATAGGTTACTGCCACAGCAGATATATCCTCCCAGCTCAGACTGGCCTCCTCTAAGGCCCGATCAACAACAGGATTGATCAGTTCCAGGTGGCGGCGAGAGGCCAGTTCAGGCACCACCCCACCATATGACTGATGCAGATCAACCTGTGAAGATATAACATTGGACAAAACATCCCTGCCGTTAACCACCACTGCTGCTGATGTTTCATCACAGGAGGTTTCAATCCCCAGTATATTCAATCTCTTATTCATAAAATCACCTCATCCTATCTCCAGACCAAAAAGGAGTGCATCCTCTTTGTTATCACGGTAGTAATTACTTCGAACACCTATGTGAACAAACCCCATTGAACTGTAGAGATTAATGGCCACCCGGTTTGAGTCTCTTACCTCCAGTGTTATTCGCTTAACTCCTGCCAGATAAACCCTTTCCAGATAAACTGTCAGAAATATTCTCGCCAGGCCCTTCCTTCGAAAGGAAGAATCCACAGCCAGGGTAGTAATGTGTGCATCAGTTAACATCAGCCAGGAGCCAAGATAGGATACTATTTGCTCCTTCTTTAATGCTACATAGTAATAGGCATAAGGATTGGCAGTCAGCTCATTATAATAAGCTCTTCTGGACCAGGGACTGGGAAAGGAGGACCTTTCGATCTCCATAACTCTTTTTAAATCCCCTATCTTCATGCCTCTAATACTGATCTCCTCAACCATTACCCTCCCTCTCCTTTTTTCTGACTGCTGAAGACTCTTTAAGGTAGTTGGGCTGCAGGCTATAGAGAGAGC
>CAZXKH010000054.1:6576-9480 GCA_964641385.1 uncultured Clostridia bacterium
CTTCTTTTCCCTGCTGATAAAAACCAGCATAGACCCTGCCACCCCTTGCATCCAGCAGAGGCAATATAACACTGGAAGAGTAGCGTATGTTCTCTGCCAGCAGACGAAGTGTGGAAACCCCCACCAGTGGTATATCGAGAACCTGGGCCAGAGTCCTGGCAGTGGCTATTCCGATCCTGATACCGGTAAAGGAACCAGGCCCCACTGTCACAGCAATACCATCCAGATCCTCTACCTGTAGATGGGCTCCTTTAAGCATATGATCAAGTTCTGGCATCAACCGCTGTGAGTGAGTCTGAGGCAGGCAGGTGAAGACCTCCCCAATAATTCCTTCCTCTTGCCGGTAAAGACCAAGCGCACCACTCTCGGTTGAGCTATCAATTCCCAGAATCAACATCCTTCTTCAACTCCCCCAGCAGTCCTTGATAGTAATCTCCCCGGGCCTGAAAAGAAAGCCTGCGTTTACTATCTGCCAGCCACTCCAGGGTTATTTGAAGATACTCACTGGGCAGAAAATCCCCAGCTACTTCAGGCCATTCAATTATCTTAATACCCTGATCATAAAGGTACTCTTCAAAACCAATCTCCACCAGCTCCTCGGGTTCCTCCAGGCGAAAGAGATCCAGATGATAAACAGGTAATACAGAACTGTACTCATGAATAATAGTATAAGTGGGACTGGTCACATAATCCTGTATTCCCAGTCCCATAATTATTCCCCTGGCCAGAACCGTCTTCCCGGTTCCCAGGCCCCCACTAAGGGCAATTATTTCATTTCCACTGAGTTTTTGGGCCACAGACTCTCCCAGCTTAAATGTCTCCTCAGGGCTTTCACTTACAGTCTGATACATTCTTATCCCTTCTTTTTTTAAAGTCTAAACCATTATAATATAATGGTCTTCTTAAGTCAATGCTAATCAAGAAAAGAGAGATAAAAGGAGGTTTCAAGAATGTCTAAGGGCAATCGAGAAGAATGGGTTAAATTACTTACTCTCTCCAATAGACTGCAGGGCACTTTAATACAGAGGTTCTTTGCATTGAGTGGTGTTCGCTGCAACCTCTATTCTCCCTCCGGTGAAAAGGATCATCGTGAAAGGGTTAACCTCTTTGTCACCAGGGAGGACCTGAGAGAAGCCATTAGGCTATTATCTCTCGAGAACAAAACATAAAAATTTCTATTGATCAGTCAAAGAGAGTAGGCTGTTTAATTAACAGTGAAAGGGCTGATTGATAATAGTCATTATCTATTTCAAAACCGATAAAGTTTATATTCAGCTCCTGACAGGCCAGAGCAGTATTGCCAATTCCCATAAAGGGATCAAGGACCAGTTCCACCCCTTCTAAACCATGAAGTTTAATACACATTACTGCCAGCTCAGGTGGATAACTGGCAGGGTGTGGCCTGTCCTTTTTACGACTGGTAATGGTCTGATAGGGAATATACCAGCAGTTACCACGGCAGCGAAGATCCTGCCTCTTCTCTTTACTTTTCTTCCCCTGCCAGCGCTCAATATTGGTCTTATCCTTATAGGGAACTCCAATTGCCAGCCTGTCCAGTCTTACCCTGCCAGTTCTGGTAAGGTGAAAGATATACTCATGGGTATCATTGATAAAACGTTCACTGTTGATAGGTTTATAATGACCCACATTGGCTACCGTCTTCTCGCCATAACTCTCTTCCTCAATATAGATGGATTTTATCCAGTGGATTACATTCTGCAGTTTGAAATGTTCCTGCATTACTTCAATTACCTGGAAGGGAACCACCGGATCAGAGGGCTTGGAACCTATATTTAAGAAGATTGAGCCCTCAGGAGATAATGCTTTTTTCATTAACGAAGCCCAATCAGACAACCATTGCAAATAATCCTCCCGGGAGATGTTATCATCATACCGATGATAGTCAACCCCAATATTGTATGGAGGAGAGGTGACTACAACATCAACCTGCCCTTCATTAAGATAATTAAAGAGTTGAAAACAATCCTCCCGGTATAATATTAACTGCTTATCATTATCAAGCCTGATCTCCTTCTCCTGCATGCTGTCCTCCTATTTGAATTGATGATTATTTATACTTTCGTTAAAAAAACATTTTTCCCTTTTTCTATTCTCTGTATCATCTTCATCCTTTCTATAATACCAAGAATCACTGTTACCGCTGTTATCAAGTCCTAAGCTTGGCATTGAAATAAGCCTTACCTATAATAAAAAGCAGGTGCTGCATACATCTTAGTTCCACAACTGTTAAAAATCTTTATGCTTTCTTTATTCTTTTATCACACAACTATCACATTTTTACTCTACAATGAAGTTTAATATCTCAAAAGGAGGAGTGATATCTTTGAAAAAGAATTTTAAACTGAACATTATTTTTTTAATTGTTGCTATTCTGGCCGGTGGCCTTTTCTATGTCCGTGGTGGTTATCCCCTTCAGGCTTCCTCCGGAGGACAGATAGCCTATGTTAACATACAGGAGGTGGCCCAGATTCATCCTGCCTTTCAGGAAGTCCAGATGAAATACCAGGAAGAGATGATGAGAATCCAGGAAAAAATGAGTGAAGAAGCTGAAGAGCTGGGAGAAGAAGCCACAGAGGAAGACCTGGATGTACTGCAGCGAGAGGCAGAGATGGAGTTACAGGAAACTCAGCAGCTCTTGATACAGGACGCACTGGATAAAGTAGGAGAAGATGTTGAGGAGATAGCCAGTAAAGAAGGATTTGAAATTGTATTACAGAAAGAGCATGTACTGGCAGGTGGAACAAACATTACTGATCTTGTTCTCCAGACCTTAGAGGAATAAAAAAATAAACCAAGCTGAACCCCAGCCATCAGGCTGGGGTTCTTTCTTTTGTGTGCCTCGTAGCTACAGGAACAGCGAAGGAGGATTTCGCCCGTATTGCT
>CAZXKH010000055.1:0-9445 GCA_964641385.1 uncultured Clostridia bacterium
TAAGACTAAGGGCAGGACTATAGGTTTCCAATAATAATATAGCCGTTATTATTATATCACAGCTGAAAGGAAAAACCAAAAGAGAGAGCTGACCCCTCTAAATAAAAAGGACCTCTTGAGCTTAATAGGGCTCAAATAATTAACTCTATCAATAACCTCAGAGGAGAGCAAATAGAAGACATACCGGCTACTGCTGACGAAAGAGACAGAAAATGGTCATATCATCCTCGGGCTCATCAAGCTCTAGATCACCTGCAGTCCGTTCAATGATAATATCTGTCATCTCCTGCAGGGATACCTGCCGATAAAGTTCCCTGGTGATCCTGGCCAGTCTCTTTCTACCTGCCTCAGGATCCTTGACAAGGAAGGGCTCATCTATTCCATCGGTATGGAGGATTAACCCCTGATCAGAACCCAGGGTCAGAGAGCCACTGCCAAAGAAGGGATCCTCCAGAGCCCCATTGATCACCATTCCATGGCTGGTGGGCAGTTCCTGAAGCCCCCCCTTCTCCTCCACCAGATAGCTGCGAATGGTCCCGGCAGCAGCATAATCCAGCTCCATGCTTTCATAGGCCAGTTGCCCCAGAAAGACCTCCAGTGAGTAATCAGGAGGAAAACTTTGCTGACAGAAATGAGAATGGAGTCGTCCCAAAAGCCGGTCAGGATCAAGATCCATAACCGTGGCTTTACCCTCCATCTCACGGCGAAAAAAGCTACTGACAAAGACGGTAATCAGGGCTGCATCCAGGCCATGACCGGTAACATCTGCCATCAAGAAGAAGAGGCCATCATCGGCTGCAACGCAGTCATAGAAGTCACCACTAACCACTTCTGCCTCCCGGTGTGCAGCTGCCAGCTCCAGCTTTTCACTTGCGGGAAGTATGGTGGGAAAGAGCGAGGCCTGCAGCTCCCTGGCCTTTTCCATCTGCAGCTGCTTCTGTTTCTCGGATTCCAGTCGCTGAGTAATATCCCTGACCGAAGCAATTATTAACTCCTCTTCCCCCAGAGTCAGTGGCCTCATAAAGACCTCCACCGGATAGGTGCTGCCATCACGACGCTGGTGTATGGTCTCAAGCATACCCCGATCTCTCTTTTCCTCTATCATGCGCTGGAAATATCTTCTCAGCTGCTGGCAGCTATAGTTGGGCTTCAGCTGGTGAGGACCCATTTCCAGCAGCTCTTCCCGGCTGTAACCGGTGGACTGAGAGGCAGTCTTATTGACATCAATAAACCTCATACTGTTAAAGCTAATAATAAAGATGGCATCGGCCGAGTTATCAAGGGCCACCCTGAACTGACGCAGCACATCCTCCCGCTGCTTGCGGTCAGTTATATTCTCATGGGCTACCACCACCCGCCGGGGAGCCTGTTGGCCAAGGGGAGTAATCCGCATGACAAACCAGCGCTTCTCCGCTGGAGAATGACAGGGATACTCCAGTGTAAACCTCTCTCTCCGTCCACTGATCACCTCACTGATACCCCGGGCGGCTATACTGGCCTCCCTGCTGTCGGTACTCTGAGCCCTGTTGCAGACCCTGAGATAATTGGTCCCAACCCCACACTGGCCAGACTGACCATCATTGTTGGAAGCAAATTCATCCCACTGTTCATTGGTTTCAATTATTTCACCCTCTTCATCCAGGACAGCAATATTAACCGTCAGAGAGTCTACTATGGCTCTTCTGAACCTCTCACTTGCCGCCACCCTCTTCCAGGCCCTTCTCTCCTCGGTCACATCCCGGAAAACAAAGATTACCCCCTGCAGCTGATGATCATCGATCCAGATCGGGGCTGCAGAATCAGAGATGTACCTCCGCTGACCATTCCGATCAACAAGGACTGTTTCCTGATCAAGGTCTGCAGATTCTCCCGTCTCTATCACCTGTTGCACTGGATTTGGAGTCTCAGCTCCCTGCTCAAGCATCAGGACCTCTTCAACTCTTTTGCCCTCTGCCTCTTTGCTATTCCAGCCGGTAAGATCTTCAGCCACCTTGTTGAGCATGGTTATCCTGCCCTCAGAATCTGAAACAATCACCCCGTCACCAATACTTCTAAGGGTAATCCTTTGCTGCTCAATGGCCTCCCTGAGACTGATGACCATCTTTCTCAGGGTAGAGGAGAGGACACCGATCTCATCATCACCGGTCACAGGTAAATCAAGCTGCAAATCACCCTCCTTAATCCTGTCCGCCCGCCTGGTTAACCTGTCAAGGGGCGAACTAATCCATCGATTAAGAGCCAGACTGACTCCCAGACCGATAAAAAGTGCCACTGCCAGTACAGCCAGTAACACATTTCTATACCAGATATAGGTTCTCTCCGCCTCTGCCAGACGGGCCATTGCCTGCTGGCGATAGCTATCCATCACCTGATCAAGGGTTTCCCGCAGCTCCCCAATATGGCCCTGAGTCTCCTCCGTATACAACTGTTGAGCCTCCTGTTGTCTGCCCTCCTCCATCAGGGAAAGCAGGCGCTTTGCTGACTGATGCAGCTCAAGGTGTGGCTCTTCAATGGACCATATCTCTTCCTGGAAGTCCGAATCCTGCTCCTTAAAAAAATCTGAGGCCAGCAGTCTATAATACCAATCTCCCAGTGCACAGCGGGTATGATCCAGTTCACCGGAAAAATCATAGCCCAGGGTAATGGACTTTAACAGCTCAGCAGACCATACTAGGTGCTCATTCTCCCTTTCCTGGAAGCTATCCCCCTGATTAAGATAGAAACGGGCCTCCTCTTCCATGGAACGAACCTCATTCATTACCATCAGAAAGGCCCCTCCCAGGGAAATTAAAAGCAGCAAAAAAAGCACCAAACTGCCCGTAAGTTTAGTCTTTAACTTCATAGTGATAACCCCTTTTATAATCTAAATACAATCAGGATGAAATTATTAAGAAGACATCCAGTAAGACCTAAAGCAATAAATTGAATACAGGAAGAATTGGCCTGAAGAAGATAATTTAATAAATGGGTCTTCCGCAGAAAGATTTATTTATTCTCCCCAGTACAGATAATCACAGGATGTATTATGTGATTAGAATTACTGATTCTTTCTCTTGCAGGTCTTTTTATATCCAAAGCATTAAACCTGATCTCAATCCAGGAGAAAATACTCAGGCACTGGATAGACAGGTATTCCTTAAAAGAGGGTTAACTCCCCCTCAGGAGAGCCCTCATCATACTCCTCTTCCTGCACAAACTCCTTGGCTGAATTTCGTTCAATGAAACTGGTAAAGAGATCGAAGAACTCCAGCAGTTCCCTATCCTGAGCACTCCAGTCCTCCTGCCCATGCTCCTTCAGTACCTGCTCTTTTTCAGCCTCTGCCAGCTCTGTTAAGGACTCAATTTCTCTTTCTATTTTGCCCTTCATCTCCCACATTGGTTCCACATTCTGCAGGGTGCTATAGATCTTTTCCAGCTGCCCATAAAGAGCCTCAATCTCTTTGTTCAAAGCGGTTATAGCCTGATTAATAATCTGGTTGGTGGTCTCCAGCTGCCCCATGGAGCCCTTGACCTCATCCAGAGCCCTGTTGATCCCCTCCTGATTATCAACAATAATCCGATCAAAATGAAAGAGATCCTGTTGTAGAGCCTCCTTCATATTAACAAAGGCCTTCCGGTTGGCATCCATGGTCTTTTCAACTTCCTTAACAATATCCTCAATCTCGGCTCCAAAGGTATTGCCCCTTTCACCCATCCGGGCCAGCTCGATCTTGGTCATCAGCCGAATCTTGCCCAGGCGCCCGATACGACGATGAACAAGAGTCATGTTCTCATCCATGCCATTCATATGGTAGTTGAACTGGTTGCGATCACTGGATATCTCTTCTACCAGCCCCCTGATCTGGGTCAGAATAGAGATAAAGTCATTCATAAATTCAAAGATACTGTTAAAGCTGTAATCAACCTGGGCCAGATCTTCATCCTCAGAGATGAGACTGGGATCGGCCAGATAACCGGTCAGATACCTGGAATCCTCCTGTACTCCCTCCAGTGAAGAGAGCATGGTGGCAGTAACTTCAATAATGCTGGTTAAGGACTCCTCTAAGGAGTTTGAAATGTCATGGACCAGCTTCTGCATCAGCTGCAGGGCCCTGCTGTTAAAAGCAGCATAATCGAGTATCTCCTCATCCTCCACCTGGCCCTCCTGAAAAGCCTGATACTCCTCATACTTATCACGGATTATTCGGAAGAACTTAATGGCATTCTCCAGCCCCTGCCGGACAATATCCTGACGCTGAATAAGGGTCATCAGCTCCTGGAAGGGTGAGACAACCTCCCTGACATTGGACATCAGGTTACGGAGTATGACACTCACCTCCTGGATAGAGGCGGTAACCGAATTAAAGACCTCCTCTGACCCTTCTATGTACTCATTAACTCCCTTCTCCTGTCTGGAGACGATACCTTCAATATCATCCTGCAGTTTTTGATGCCATTTAATCAACTCCTCCAGCAGCGAATCAATAGAGGAAAACTCGACCTCCAGGCGGGAGGATATCTGATGGATGTGATCAGAGATAACCCTAAATCCTGCTCCCTCAACACCCAGGCTGGCTGAATAGATAATGGCATTCAGGGATACATCACTTACATCCTCCAGAATCTCTTCTATCTCCTTGATTAGATTAAGAAAGACCTGAAAGGAGGAGTCACTGGTTTCATCCCCCAAAAAGTGTTCCAGCAGTTCATGAATCTCACCCTGATTTAAGAGATGGTCCCTGATTTCGTTGAAACTACCCCTGATCTGTTTTAATGCCTGGGAAATCAAATACTGTTCCTCTCCATCCTTCTGTACTTCCCCGACGGCAATAAAATAGTTAATCAAAAGGGAAGTCTCTTCCTCTGTGAGCTGGATATTCCTTTCCATTCCTGGCAGACTGTCGTACAGGGTCTGATAATATTCCTCTGTACCCTCGATCATTTCTTCCAGTACCTCTATAATTACATCTAACCTTGATGCCAGTTCCTGTTGTTGTTTCTCTTCTCCCAGCATAGGCATGGGCCCAACCCTCCATCTAAATAATTATTTCCCCGGTAATACCAACCATATAGGGCTTAATCCCCCTGAAGATGCCACTGCATGATGATCCTGTTTCCCCGATCATTAAAGGTAAAACTATCTGCTGCCATATCGATGAGATGCAGTCCTCGACCTCGATCTCGTTTTTGGTTGAGAAGTGCTGCCTCCCGACTAAGTGCCTCCTCCCATTGAAAACCGGATCCACCATCATCTACGATGATCTTTAAGATCCACTGATCCCAGCTGGCCGAAAGCTTAATGGGCCCTGTACCATCGGAGTGCTCAATGGCATTACCCAGCACCTCAAAGAGGGCTATCTGCAAAAGCTGATGGTCTAAAGCCAGTTCTGAAAGATCGGCCATGATCAGGCTCAAATTTCTTGCCAGCTCAGAACCAACTCTTGGACATTCCCATTCCAGGCTCTCTTCAATGAGAGTTTTTCGCTTAATACCCACCACCGCCATATCATCAGCCGGGCTTTCACTGCCATAATCCCTTAATGTTCTGTTAACCATTCTGCGGGCAAAATCCTGCAGTGAAAGCAGCTGATAGGAGCTCTCCTTCAGCTCACCCAGTCTCTGCAAACCGGCCTCCGGATCCTCTTCCAGAAAGGGTTCATCAATGCCATCAGTGTGAATAAGAAGGGCCTCCCCCATGCCCAGCTCTATAGAGCCAGAACCAAAGACTGTGTCAGTAATAGCATTATTAATGGGAGTACCCCAGCTCTCAGGTAAAAAGTGGGGTTCTCCACCGGGGGGTAGGATAAGAGCCCTGATTGATCCTGCTGCAGCATAATCGATCTTCATCTCGGAAAGATCCAGGGAAGCAAGAAAGACCTCCAGGGAGTAATCAGCAGGAAAACCCTGCTGGCGAAAATCAGTTTCCAGCCTCTGCAAAAGCTGGGTGGGTGACAAAGACTCATCCTCATTCAGCTGTCGTCGAAAGAAACTGCTGACAAAGACCGTAATCAGAGCTGCATCCATGCCATGGCCGGTAACATCAACCATCAGCATCAGAAAACGCTCCTGGTTGAGATCAAAATCATAATAATCACCACTGAACTCCTCTGCCTGCCGGTAAAGATGGGCCAGATCCATCCCGGGCAGCTCCGGGTTAAAAGAGGGGAAGAGTGATTCCTGCAGCTCTTTGGCCCGTCCCAGCTGTCTTTTTTTAGAAGCTGAGAGGAGTGACCTCTCAACTTCGATGCCCAGGGCCCGCCCCAGGGTCTCCAGCAGCTCCAGCTGCTGATCGGTGACCTGATTCTCTTTCTGGTAAAGAACACAGAGTGTACCCCGGCACTGATTGTTAACGTAGACTGGAAAACCAAGGTATGTCTGCAGGTCCAGTCCTCTAACTGCAGGATCAGTCTCCCTAAAGGAGGATTGCTGCAGATTATTGATGACTACTGTTCTCTTACCACCTTTATTGACCACATACTCACAGAGATGCCCCTCAGCCTGATCCTGAAGGGGCAAGCCCTGAGGAATATTCCAGGAGGCCTTGATAAAGAGTAGCTCCTCAATGACCTCGTTGTAAAAGGCATAATCGGCATCAAGAAGCCTGCCGGCAGTCTCAACAATGGCCTCGATGTTCCTTTTGCTCTCAGGGCCAAAGGAGAGAAAGCAGCGGTTAATCTCCCTTAACTCTCCCTCCATCTGCTTCAGGTTATGGTAAAGAACCGACTGGGGCTTTAGAACCCCCCTTAAAACAGTGGCCCGAAGGATGAAGATGAGAGAAAAGAAATAAAAGGTATGTCCCAAAAAGTTGGTAAATCCGTAAACATCGGTATAAAGAGTAAAGGAGAGCTCGGCCAGGATAGAGAACCCCAGAGCATAATAGAAGTAGGATAAAAGATCCTGATCCATTTTGTCTCGACGCCGATAAAGGTGATAGATAGCAAGGCCCAGGAAGAAAACCACTACGTACTCCCCGTAAACCTTAAAGGGGGTAAGGCCCACTCCCTCCACAAAAGCGCTGGGGAAGACAGGTATAATCATTATCGTTACTACAGCCAGCAAAAGATAGAGCCCAAAGCCTGTCCCTGCAAACAGCAGGCCCTTTTTCCCTAATTTGCGATCCAGAAAAAGGGGAAAGAGCAATAAAATCAAAGTCTCCAGAAATCGGGCCGCCATCCAGAACTGAGTGGCGGGATCAGGTGATAAATCAGGAAAAATTGCAAGCCCGGAATAGGTTATCATATGGAAAAAAGTTAGTCCACCAAGGGCCAGATAACCCAGTCCCAGAAAGAGCAGGTAGTCTTCACCTGCTATCTCTCTGGTGCTCCAGGCAAAGATAAAGATACTTACTGCCACCAGGAGGGCAAAGCTCTCCACCAGGGTATGAAAAAAAAGATAGTTAATCTGAGATAGAAAAAAAAGAAACAAGAGCAATGGTATTAAGATTAGCGTCCTTTTCATACCCAAACCTCCTGTGGAAAAATGAAAGGGATTAAGGGGGCAGAATAAAGCCCCCTAAATACCCTAGTCTTCAATGTCTATCACTTTATAGAGATGGATCATCTTAAACATTTTCTTGATATACTCACTATTGATGTTCCTGATTTTTAGCCTGCCATCCTTCTCCTTAAGTTTTTTGTGAAAGAGAAGCAGCTTGCCCAGTCCAGAGCTATCGATGGATTTAACCTGTGAAAAATCAATGATAATATCGGTGAAACCCTGATCGTAGAGTCCCAATAGCTTTTCCTTCAGCTGATGAGAGTTGGAGATATCAATAGTACTATCGGGAAGAATAATCGCCTTTTCATCACTTACTCTGTCAATTTTCATTTTACATCCTCCTTAATTAATCTTCATTAAAAGCGGTCAAAATCATCTTCATCGAAATCATAATCATCATTCTCATCAAAAGTAGCAACTTCTCCTTTTACTGACCCCCTGCTCTTAGAAACATTTCCCGACCCAGAAGCTGCTTTTTTACCAGCTGCTGAAGTCTCGGGCAGTCGGAATTGATTCACCTGTTCTGCCAGCTGGACTGCTTCACTGCTCATATTCTCACTGGAACTGGCAATCTCCTCTACCAGAGAAGCATTCTGCTGGGTAACCTGGTTCAGCTCATCAATGGCAGTCTTGATCTCATCTGTTGAAGAGGACTGTTCTCTCAAAGAGGCAGCAATCTCACCCACTACATCAGTGGTTCGCTCGGTATTATTTACAATACCGGAAAGAACCTCTTTGGTCTCACCCATCAGCTCATTACCCCTGGCCACCCTGGTAATGGACTCCTTTATCAAACGCTCGATTTCCTTGGCAGATTCGGCTGAACGACCGGCCAAATTACGAACCTCAGCGGCCACGACAGCAAAACCCCTGCCCTGTTCACCAGCCCGGGCAGCCTCCACTGCTGCATTTAGAGCCAGCAGATTGGTCTGGAAGGAGATATCATTGACCTTGGAGATAATCTCAGAGATCTCCTCACTACTCTCTGTTATCTTATCCATGGCCTGCTGCATCTCTGAAACAACCTCCTCTCCCTTGCGGACACTCTTCATGGTATCCTGGGAAAGGTTGTCGGCCTCATTGGCATTGGCCGAAGAGTTCTGGATGGAGGAAATGGTCTCCTCGATTGAAGAGGCGATCTCTTCCAGAGAAGAGGCCTGCTCCTCAGTTCGCTGTGAGAGATCCTGGTTACCAGAGGATATCTCACTGGCGGCATGAGAGACACTGTCAGAGGAATTCTGTACTCCCAGCAAGGTCTTACTCAGAGCATTGATGGTATGGTTTAAATTAGCACCCATCTGCCCCACTTCATCCTTAGTCTTCAATCTTACCTTGTTGGTGAAGTCACCATCGGCCAGTTGAACTGTCAGGTCACTGATCTTCTTCACCGGATTGACAATACTGCCTGCCACAAAAATAGCCAGCAGAATAATAATCACAGCCGCCACAACAGCAATAATGACCATCATATTTCTCAGATCCATTACCCCGGCAAAGGCCTCATCATAATCGACCTCAACCACCAGCCCTACTGGTTGATCTCCCAGCAGAGTAACCTCTACCTGTCCCAGGACCATTACTCCCCGGTATTCAGGGTATTCCTCTGCAGCATCAAAGTCAAGATTCCCTCTGCGAAGGGGGTCAGCCAGAAGCTCCACAGCCCTGGTATCTATCCTCTCCTGCAGGGCCGCTCCCTCTGCATATTCTCCCAGCAGAGTATTGGTCAAAAGAAGACCATCAGCATCAACCAGATAGGCATCGGCAGACTGTCCCAGCTGATGGAGTCCCTCATGAACGATGGCATCAATCCCCCACTGATCCATGGCCAGATTCACAGAACCAAGGATTTCTCCTCCCTCCTGTCCGCCCCGATAAACCGGAGTGGAGACTACCATGGCGTTATCCATGATTACCTCTGAGAAGAAGAGCTGGGACCAGTTTGTATTTCCCGCCAGTGAACTGTCAACAT
>CAZXKH010000056.1:0-9406 GCA_964641385.1 uncultured Clostridia bacterium
AGAGACTGGTGGATTATATGGAGGAGAATAACCTGTTACCAGGGGAGGGAATAGATAAATGATCTCAGAGGGAGTCTGGATCCTGGCTGAAGTGAGGTCAGGAGAGATAAAGGGAGTAACCCATGAGCTCTTAACAAGGGGGCGGAGGCTGGCCGATAAACTTAATCAGCAGCTCTGGGCTTTGGTGATAGGGTGCGATATCGATGAAGTCCAGGCTGAGGAGCTGATCCTTCGAGGGGCTGACCGGGTGCTGCTCTTCGATGATCCCCGGCTGAAGCATTTTAACCCTGAAAGCTACAGCAGGCTTTTACAGGAGTTGGTGGAGGAAGAGCGGCCTGAGATTTTGCTGGCGGCAGCCACTTCTACAGGCTGTGCACTGATGCCCCATCTGCAGTCAGGCTGGAGACAGGGCTGACTGCAGATTGTACCCAGCTGGATATTGAGGATCAAAGTGGTGCACTCTTACAGACCAGACCTGCCATTGGGGGGAATGTTCTGGCCACCATTAAGTGTGAGCATCGAAGGCCCCAGATGGCCACTGTCAGACCCAGGTCTGCCCGGCCTGCTCTTCCCGATAAAGACCGGAAGGGAGAAGTGGTGAGAAAAATACCCGGAGAGCATGTCTTTGACCGGAGGGTGAAAGTAATTGGTTTCAGGTCTGAAAGGGAAGCCGAGGAGGATATACAGGAGGCCCGACTCTTAGTGGCCGGTGGTGCCGGTTTAAAACAGGGAGACAACTTTAAACTACTCCGGGAACTGGCCACCCTGCTGGATGGAGCCCTGGCTGCCTCCCGGGAGGCAGTGGACAGGGGCTGGATCTCCTATCCACACCAGGTGGGTTTGAGCGGTAAGGCAGTATCTCCCAGGGCTTATATCGCCTGTGGAATCTCGGGTGCCATCCAGCACCTGGCAGGTATGAAGACTGCTCAAGAGATCATTGCCATCAACAGTGACCCTGAGGCCCCCATCTTTCAGGTGGCTGACTTCGGTGTGGTGGCTGATCTCTTCGATTTACTGCCACTTTTGATCAGGGAGCTAAAGGGGAGGGGGGAAGAGCATGAGATACAATCCAGTAACCGGGGAGATTCTACAGGAGATAACCCGGATTGTAGGGGAGAAGAATCTGTTAACGGGTAAAGAAGAGCTGGGCAGCTATGCCCATGATGAGACTGAGGGAGAGAGGTATGGAAACAGGCCTGAAGTGGTTGTCTTCCCTGGTTCTACAGAGGAAGTGGCCCGGCTGGTGAAACTGGCCAACCACAGGCTGATACCTGTAACTCCCCGGGGCGCAGGCAGTGGGCTCTCAGGGGGCGCCATACCCCTTGAGGGGGGAATGGTTATCTCCCTGGCCAGAATGAATAGTATTCTGGAACTTGATGAAGAGAACCTGATGCTGGTAACTGAACCCGGTGTTATCACCAGTGATATTAACCGGCTGGCAGCAGAGAAGGGGCTTTTCTTTGCCGGTTATCCCATGAGCCGGGAGACCTGTTTTATCGGGGGCAATATTGCTGAAAACGCCGGTGGTGGGAAGGCAGTAAAGTATGGAGTCACCGGTCGCTATGTGCTGGGACTGGAACTGGTAACTCCCACTGGAGAGGTGCTTCAGCTGGGCGGGAAGAGAGTTAAAGATGTAACCGGTTATGACCTAAAGCAGCTGATAATTGGTTCTGAGGGGACGCTGGGTATTATTACCAGGGCCACTCTGAGGCTTCTACCTCTACCCCGCAGCCAGGTGGCTCTGCTGGTACCCTTCTCCCATCCCGATACTGCCCTGGCTCTGGTTCCCAAGATTATGACCGGCTGTGGTCTGATCCCCACCGGAATTGAATTTATGGACTGGCTCTCCTTTTCTACTGCCTGTGATTATTTACAGGAGAACCTTTCCTGTCCTCAGCAGGGGGCCATGCTTTTAATTGAGGTTGATGGCCACCGTCCGGAAGAGGTGGAGGCTGATGCAGAAGCCATTGGAGAACTCTGTTTGGAAGGGGGGGCAGAGGAGGTTTATGTGGCCGATAACCGGACCACCCGGGAGCGGGTCTGGAGGGTCAGGGCCAGCATACCGGAGGCCTTTAAGGTTATCAGCCCTCAGCAGAGCATAGAGGATGTAGTTGTCCCCACAGCCTCCATAGCCCAATTGCTACCCAAAATAGAGGCTATTTCTGCCCGACATGGCTTAAGGATACCCTGTTATGGACATGCAGGTGATGGCAATCTGCATGCAACAGTGATTCGCAGCCCGGAGCTTGTACCTGATAAATACTACCGGCAGGAAGAGAAGGCCTTAAAGGATCTTTATCGGGCAGTCCTTGAGCTGGGTGGGACTATCAGTGGGGAGCATGGCATTGGCTCCAAGCGCAGGGATATTTTCTCCAGCCTGGAGGATCCGGAAAAGATCAATTTATTGCGCAGGATCAAGCAGGCCTTTGACCCCCGGCTGATCATGAACCCGGGAAAGATCTTCGAAATGGATGAGAATAGTGTATACCGGGATGATGATCGGTGCCAGTCGCTGAGAGATCGATAATGACGGTTCTGATTTAACTCTTAAGCTGCCCCTGGATCGGGACAGCCGGGAGGGATATTCATCAGGCCCCCTTCCCCCACATATATTTTAAGAGACAAATTATTAATAAAAAGAGGGGGGAGGAAGGGGATTGTCTGATCAATGGCGAGCAAGCTTGGTTAAATTTTTTGGATTGCCCCGGGAGATAGTGATGAGCATGCCACTGATTATGCTCCTTGGTGATCGACAGATATACCTGGAGCAGCACCGGGGAATTGAAAGCTTTACTGAGGAGGAAATTAAGGTTTTGCTGGCCTCCGGCAGCCTGAGGATTAGGGGCAGCTCTTTGATTATTGAAGAGATTGTACCGGAATGTTTGAAAATTAAAGGAAATTTCAGTTCATTATCCTTTATCCCTGACTCGGGAGGGGAGGATGATGACTGAAGGGATCTGGATTTATATTGAAGGGTTTTATTGGGTTAAGGTATCCGGTCTGCGTAAACCGAAGGAGTTTCTAAACAATCTGTATTACCAGGGCCTTCACCTCTGGCAGGTAAAGGTGGATGGGGATCGCCTCAGCTTTAGAGTGGCAGAATCCGATTACCATCGGCTCTGCTCACTTGGCAGCCGCTATGCCTGCAAGCTGGAGGTTACAGGTCGGGCAGGTCTTCCCTGCTGGTGGGAGGCTATAAATAAGAGACGGATACTGGTAATTGGATCTCTGCTTTTATTTATGTTATTATATATTCTGTCCTCCTTTATCTGGCTGGTGGATCTTTCCGGACTGGAGAGACTTAAAGAGGAGGAGCTATACTCACTTCTGGCCAGTGAGGGACTAATTCCAGGAGTTAGAAAAAGCAGTCTTAATCTAAAAGCCCTAGAAGAAGAAATACTGGAGAAGGAGCCTGCCATTGCCTGGGTTAATATTGAAGTGGTAGGCAGTAGAGCCCTGGTGCATGTCGTAGAAAAGGTGATACCCGCCGAGACTGAGGGCAGCAATATTTACAGCATAAGAGATGCAGTAATTACCAAAGTGATTCTCTTACAGGGTGAAGCACTGGTGGAAGAGGGAGATACAGTCCTGGCCGGGGAGCTGCTGGTAGAGGGTGATGAAGATGGGCAGGCCAAAGCAATTATTGAGGGTAGAACCTGGTATCAGGCTCGGGGAAAGGCAAGAGAAAGAGAGGAGTTTAATATTCCTCTTCAGAGAAGTGTGACCAGGATATATCTTGGCCTTTATGGTGGTGAGAGTTATAAAGTCTGGGGGCCAGAGGAGATTCCCTTCACCAGTTATCAGGAGGAGGTCAAAAGCCAAATAATAAGCACAGGCAGGAATCCCTTCTCCCCTCTCGAAATAATTAGAAAGGATTATCGAGAAATGATGGTCTTTAATCTGGTGCGTTCTCCCGGGCTGGTGGAGGCTGAGGCCAGGGAAGAGGCTTTGCGCAGTGTGGTACAGTCCCTGTCTGAGGGAGCAAGCATTAGGGAGATGAACTTTAATATCTACAAAAGGGATAACCTTGTGCAGGCCGAGCTGTTGTTGGAGGCCTGTGAGGAGATCGGGAAGACTCAATAAAGATATCAAAGGGGGATTTGTTTGAATCAACAGAAAGAGCTGCTGACAGTTCCCAGCGAAAAAACTGCCATTCTGCTCTTCGGACAGCAGGATTTTAACTTGAAGCTGATAGAGGAGAAGTTTGAAGTTAAAATTGTGGCCAGGGGTCGGGAGATCTCCATCCATGGCTCTAAGCCTGCTGTTAAGAGGGCCCACTCCCTTCTGAAAGAGTTGATTTCAATCTTTGAAGAGGGGAACAGCTTAACCAGTCGGGAAATAGAGTATGCAGTGGAGATGATCAGGGATAATGGTGAGCTGAATCTTAAGGATCTATACAATGATATCCTGCAGGTTACCTACAGTGGGAAGAAGGTTAAGCCCAAAACTCTTGGTCAGAAGATCTATGTAGATGCTATTCGCGAACAGGATCTGGTCTTCAGTATTGGCCCTGCCGGAACTGGCAAGACCTATCTGGCCATGGTGATGGCTGTTAGGGCCTTTATGGACAAGGAGATTAACAGAATTATTCTTACCAGACCTGCCATTGAAGCTGGAGAGAAGCTGGGCTTTTTACCCGGAGATCTGCAGGAGAAGGTTGACCCCTATCTCAGGCCTCTGTACGATGCCCTCTACGATATCTTCGGTAACCAGAGGGTGCATAACCTGCTGGAAAAGGAGAAGATTGAGGTAGCTCCTCTGGCCTATATGCGGGGTAGAACTCTTGATGATTCCTTTGTTATCCTTGATGAGGCTCAGAATACAACCTCTGAACAGATGAAAATGTTTCTTACCCGTCTTGGTCTTGAATCCAAGGCTATTATTACCGGCGATATTACTCAGATTGACCTTCCTGCCAACAAGGAATCGGGCCTTACCCAGGCAGAGGAAATACTAAAAGATATACCTGGAATTTCCTTTGTCTACCTAACCAACAGGGATGTTGTTCGCCACCCGCTGGTGCAGAGAATAATTAAGGCTTATGATGATTACGAGGAGAGAGATCCCAGGGAGTGAAGCTGATGAGTCTTTACCTTAAACTCAAAAAAAGCCTTGAAAGGGCTATGGAGGGAAGTAAACTAAAGGATGCTTCCTTTCGCCGCCGTTTAATTCTGGCTCTGGTCTTGATCTCCATCACCCTAATTCTGGTAGTTGATTTTATTCCCCAAACCGTTGATCTGGAAGAGGGGGAGGTGAGCAGGACTGATCTGGCTGCTCCCCATACGGTGACCTTTATTGATCAGGAAAGAACAGACCAGCTACGCCAGGAGGCTGCAGATGCCATCCCCAGGATTTATGAAGAGGTTGTGGGTGTGAGCAATGAAGTAGAGGAGGAGCTGGATGAGTTTTTCCAGCTGATTAGAGAATACCGTGCTAAGAGAGAGGAAATGGGGGATGAGCTGGAGCGTATACGGGACTTAATAGCAACAAATGGAGATCTTGAGCTGGAAGAAGGGGATCTATTTTATCAGCTGCGTCAGGAGTTACCCTTTCAGGTCTCAGATCAGGCCCTTTATTATTCTCTGGTTACTAAACCTGGAGATCTCAGTTATATTGAGGAAAAGAGTGGTGAGATTTTGCTTTCTTATCTGCGAAGGGGGATAAGAAATGATCAGCTGGACAGAGTAAAGGAACAGCTCTCTGAGGAAGTCTATAACTACAACCTGCTGGAGGAGAATGAGATCATACTGGAGGAGGTTGTGCTCAGCGCTCAGCGTCCCAATTTTCTCTATAATGCCGAGGAGACTGAGCAGAGACGGCAGGAGGCCAAAGAGGCCGTGGAGCCGGTGGAGAGGACTATCAGGCAGGGGGAAATAATTGTTCGGCAGGGAGAGGTTGTCACTGAGGAGCATCTGCTATTACTGGAGGAAGTTGGTCTAAAGCGACCTCAGGTTAATTTCCGCACTATTTTGGGCCTGACACTGATCGTTATCATAATGTTAAGTATTGTCGTCTATTATCTCCATCATTTTCAGTCCTCATTTCTGGAGCAGGAAGAGATTTTAATTTTAATCAGTATTCTATCGGTTATGATCCTGATTCTGGCCCGGGTCTTTACCCTGCTGGCCTTAGATGATCCATGGCTATTAATCCCGGTGGCCTCTGTCTCCATGCTGATAACTATTCTCATTAACTCCCACCTGGCACTGGTTATCATCGCTGCGCTCAGTTTTCTGGTTGGTATTGTCAGTGGCGGGGGCCTGGTTAGTGTTGCTGTAGCTTTTGTAGGAGGCATTGCCGGTATCTTTAGTGTCTCCAGGGTTAGCCAGCGTTCTGATCTGGTGCGGGCTGGCTTTTATGTGGGTTTGGCCTCAGCTTTGACAGCCATTGGTTTTTCGCTAACCGACAGCCCCATCTCTCTCTTTAATGTATTAAAACTCTCCTTTATGGGGATAATTAACGGTGTAATTGCTGCCATTTTAACCAATGGTTTCCTGCCCTTTCTGGAAAACTATCTGGGGATGGTCTCAGCCATTAAGCTGCTGGAGCTCTCCAACCCCAACCATCCACTGCTGAGAAGACTGTTGATGGAAGCACCGGGCACCTACCACCACAGTGTAATCATTGGCAATCTGGCCGAGGCTGCTGCCGAAAATGTTGGAGCCGATTCCCTGCTGACGAGAGTTGGAGCCTATTACCATGATATAGGCAAGATAAAACGCCCCTATTTCTTTACCGAGAATCAGCTTGGCAGTAGAAACCCACACGATAAGATCACGCCCAATCTCAGCACCCTTATTATAAAGTCCCATGTCAAGGATGGGGTGGAACTGGCCGTCAAATACAGGCTGCCAGAGCCAATTATTGATATTATACATCAGCATCATGGGACAAGCCTTGTCTCCTTCTTTTACGAGGAGGCTAAACATGATCAAAACTACAAGCATATCGAGGAACAGGATTTTTGTTATGAAGGGCCCAAGCCTCGCACCAAGGAGGCAGCACTGATTATGCTGGCCGATATAGTGGAAGCCAAGGTTAGGTCAGAATCCTTTGATCATTCCAACCAGGGAAGGATCGAGGGAATTATTCAAGAAATGATTAAGGAGAAGCTCTATCGGGGCCAGCTTGATCACTGTGATCTGACTCTTAAGGAGCTTGATCAGATAAAAGAGTCCTTTGTAAAGGTGTTTTCAGGCATCTTTCATCAGCGGGTGGAGTATCCTGATCTGGATGGAAAGAAAAAACAATGATAGCTCTAGAAGGGGGTTTTTAGGAACACTATGTCAGTGCTGATCACAAGCAGTGGAGATAAAATAGAGCTCCCATTACCGGCTGACTGGGAAGAAAGAATAACCCAGCTGGTGGAGCTGACACTTAGAGGTGAAGAGAGTGAGGGGGAGGTAAGTATTCTGATTACAGATCAGGAGCAGATAGAGGATTTAAACCGGCGTTATCGGAATCGTTCTGGTCCTACTGATGTTCTTTCCTTTCCTCAGGATCTGCCTGATCTTTTAGGTGATATAGTTCTCTGTCAGGAGCGAATCTTAGAGCAGGCCAGGGAATACGGTCACAGCCCCCTGCGGGAACTGAGCTATCTCATTATTCATGGGTTGCTTCATTTAATGTCGTACAGTCATCAAGATCCAGAAGCAAAGAAAAGAATGCGTGCCAAAGAGGAGCATTATTTAAATCAGATCGACCTGGAAGGATAGAGGATGAAAACCAAGGAGATTATCGACAGCTTTAACTATGCCATAGAGGGTATTCTATATGTTTTGCGCGGTCAGCGGAATATGCGAATTCATTTTGCTGCTGCGCTGATAGTCCTGATGCTGAGTCTCTTTACCTCTATCAGTCGTTTCGAGCTGCTGGTTCTTTTTTTAACCATCAGCCTGGTAATTGTCATGGAAATGGTTAATACAGCGGTGGAGACAGTTGTGGATCTATATACCGATCAGTATAACCCCCTGGCCAGGATTGCCAAAAATGTGGCTGCAGGAGCTGTGCTGGTGGCGGCTATCAATGCTATTGGGGTTGGCTATTTTATCTTTATCGATGAACTGAGTCCTTTATCCCTTGATCTCTTTCTTCGTATCAGACAGGTTCCTGTTCATTTAACCTTTATTCTGCTCGTTATTATGTTGCTGGTGGTGGTAACTGTCAAGGCCTTTACCGGCAGTCTTGACCGACATTTTTTACAGGGTGGAATGCCCAGCGGCCATGCAGCAATTGCCTTCTCCATTACTACCATGGTTGCTTTTTTCAGCCAGAATGCCCTAATCTCTTCTCTTGTTCTTCTGCTGGCACTACTGGTCTCTCAAAGCAGGATTGAGGCCAGGATTCATTCCCTGCTGGAGGTAATACTGGGAGCAATAATGGGAGTTTTGATTACCGTTCTTTTTTTTCAAATCTGGAGCTAATCATTTACAACATCTGTACAGCCGGGAGGAAGCTTAATGCGCTTACGCACTTATTTTTTTACTGGTCTTTTAATTCTGTTTCCACTGCTGGTGACGGCCTATATTTTTTGGATGGTATTCTCAATGATAGAGAGGTTTGTTAGCCCTCTGATTGCCATAGTTTTGGGTCATTCAATTCCCGGACTTGGTTTTTTGTTGAGCATATTTTTGATTGTGCTCATTGGTCTGGTGGGTCGGAATGTTATTGGGCGCAAATTAATCTCTTTTGGTGAGGGGATTCTCTTTAAGATCCCACTGGTCCGCACCATTTATACCACTATTAAACAGATAGCCGAGGCCATCTTTACCACCAACAACTATGTCTTTAATCGAGTTGTAATGCTGGAATATCCCCGCCCGGGTCTCTATCAACTGGGCTTTGTTACCAGGGGAGTCTCTCAGGAGCTGAGTATTAAGAGCAATAAGCAGCTGATCAATGTCTTTGTTCCTACAACTCCCAACCCCACCTCAGGGATGCTGGTGCTGGTTCCCGAGGAGGAACTAATCTCACTGCAGATGACAGTGGAGGAGGGGCTGAAGTTGATAGTCTCGGGGGGAACACTGGAACCGCCCTTCAAAGCGCCTGAAAGAAGCCAGAGGGGAGGATAACAGATGGCAAGAGAGCTCTTTATTCCTTTGCTGGTAGTGCTACTAGTTTTTAGCTGGTCTCAGTCTCTGGAGGAGCCTGTCTATTCACCCACCCTGCTGGCTGAGGAGGAGATCGAGGAGGAGGAAGAAGAAGAGCCCTTTTCCTTTGAGGGCCGTTATTTTTCTCCCTTCTCCGGTCTGCCCTTAAATGAAGAACAAATGGTGAGAAAGCCAATTATTGCTACCATCGAGAACTCTCCTCAATCCAGGCCACAATCCGGTCTGGCCGAGGCAGATTTGATCTATGAGTTTCCTGTGGAGGGTGGCATAACACGCTTTCTGGCCCTTTATCACTC
>CAZXKH010000057.1:0-4195 GCA_964641385.1 uncultured Clostridia bacterium
AAAGATCGGTACTCACTTTGGACCTGTGGCTGTACGTAAAAGTGGGAGTTTTAATATCAAAAGGAAGGAGGGAACCGTACAGGGAATCTCGCATAAGTACTGCCAGTTATTGCAATGTGCAGATGGGTATGCGGTGTAACCGCATTCCTCCCCGCCCCTTTCACGGGTGAGGTTTCCTGCGGTATTTCTATGAAAAGGATCCTGCAAAAAATCATCCCCCTCCTTATACTTATTCTTCTCCTCTCCAGCCAGGGAGAGGCAGTAGAGTATAGAGGTGAGCTTGACCTTTTGGCCAGGGACTTTTACAGCTCCGGTGAGACAGAAGAGATCCTGGACAGAATGGCCAGGGAAGAAGAAAAGCTATTACTGGATAAAAAAGACTACCAAACCCTTACGTCCCTAGCAGAAATAGAGATCTTTAGAGGTGAGATCAAAGAAGTTGCAGGCCTTACAAAGCCAGATCAACATTTTCAGGCAGCCTTTGATCTCTCCCAAAGGGCACTGGAGATAGAGAAAGGGGCCCGGGCCAAGAGGTTGGCGGCCGAGGCCCTGAGCAGACTCTTTAATTATCGCAGTACCTTTTTTGTGATTAGAAATGGCAGCAAGGCCTTAAATTACATGGAAGGGGCTGTGGAGCTTGAACCTGAAAACAATATGAAGCAACTGGTACTTGGCAATTATTACTTCAATGCTCCCGCCATTGGTGGAGGAGATGAAAGCAGGGGCCGAGAAATATTTGAAGAAATAATGGAGGCTGAACACCCTGTATTTAATTTTCTCATCCTCAACTTCCTGGCCAGCCTTGATACTGATGCATGGGAAGAGTACCTGGCAGCAGCCAGAAAAATCTTCCCCGACAGCCCCTGGACTGGCAAGATCTTTTAGCTGTATTTATCTTCTTTGCTCCTAATCTCTAGCAGCTAAAAGGGATAAAACTTCCTCTATATCGGGTAACTCTGTTAGTTCATAAATTTTTTTGAAGATAATCACACCCTTCTCATCCAGGATAATATTGGCCCGCTCTGAAAAACCATTCTCCTCTCGAAAGATACCCAGCTTCCGGGCCACCTCACCATGGGGCCAGAAGTCCGATAGCAGTGAAGTCTTCTCAATCTCCAGTTCCTCAGCCCAGGCCCTTTTGGAGGGTATGGGATCAACATTGATACCAAGAGCCACCGTCTGATGTTTTTCAAAACTGGCCTGATGCTTCTCAAGGTCCTTCATCTGACAGGCACAGACCTTAGTCCAGGCCAGGGGATGAAAGGAGAGCAACACTCTACTGCCAGTTAAAGAGGAAAGATCTATCTCCTTCTTATGCTGGTCTTTGAGAACAATCCCCTCCACTTTATTTCCCTTTTTCATCTTCTTTACCTCCTCTATCATGTCAGGATACTGAAGAGTTTATCCCTCAGCCTTAAAGCAAGTTCCATCTTCTCCAGAAATAATAAGAGCTCATCCAGCTTGAGATGACCTGCAGCATAAGCATTTAATCTGGTTACAGCCGGCGCATTGATCAGCTGCTCCTCTGTAGCAAAGAGTGGCTTAATTTGCTGATATAATGAACCGGTTCTCAGCTGGTACTTCTGATGATAATCCTCAGCCTGATAGAAATTTTCCAGTGGACTCAATTCAGTATAAACCCTGCCCCTTTTTGCCCTTTCCTGTAATGACTTCTGGGCTGCCTCCCTCTGCTCTGAGTCATGGTAAAGGATCAGGGATCTGTACTGTCTGAAAGAAACCTCTTCTCCAGCTGTATGTGACTGCCAGAATACCTCCAGCAAGTCCTCATAGCATATAAGCTCCGGGTCATAATCCACCTGTACAGTCTCAGTATGGTCACCAATACTGGTGTAGCTGGGGTCAGGTGTTTTCCCCCCAGAATAACCCACCCTGGTCCTAACAACGCCCTCCAGTGATCCAAGGACTGCCTCAGGACCCCAAAAACAACCCATTCCAAAGGTGGCAGATCTTAGCTCCCTCTCTGGTATGAAGTCCAGGGCAGCAGAATTAATACAGTACCTTAGGCCAGCTGGCCGGGGACCATCATCGAATACATGGCCCAGGTGTCCTCCACAGTCAGCACAGTGAACCTCAATCCTCCTCATCTTTAATGAAGTATCATCTTTCTTACCCACAGCCTGCAGATCAACAGGCCTGGTAAAGCTTGGCCAGCCGGTCCCCGATCGGTACTTGTCCTCAGCTGAAAAAAGAGGATTTTGGCACCCGGCACAGCTGTATACCCCAGACTCCCAATGATCATAATACTGATTATTAAAGGGGGGTTCTGTCCCATGTTCTCTTAAAACCCTGTACTGCTCCCCTGTAAGCATTCCCCGCCATTCCTCATCACTTCTATTGACCGGAAAATTGTCTTCTCCCACAGCCATCACCTCCATGAATGAATTATTGAATAATAAGCACCCTGCCACTAGCATGACCACCAGAATAAAGAACAATACACTCTTATTCATACTGCCTCCCCTTGTATAGCCCCTTAATAGAAATAGTTTTTATTATTATACTACTATTTGATTGTTTTTTCAACTTTTTTTTGGTGTGGCAATCCTTCCCAAAAAATAAAGACCTGAGGAAGAAAAGAGATTCTCAGGCTTACTGTAACCGTCTATTTAATTATAACTCTATCCTTATCGTATTTTACTAAAAGAATCGGGATCAGCCAGCAGTGTAGAATTAACTATATATTCTAAGGCAAACTCTAAAGCCCTTTGATAGACTATTAATCTCAGCTCATCAGTCTCTTCTGGAAGCAGCTGCAGCCATCCCCTCCGCACCTCAGAGGAGAGTTTCCCTTTAAAGTAGCCGATAACATGCTGCCAGGTGTTTCTAATAGCAGTTATTTCCGGCCTTCTATGCAGATAACCATAAACAAGCTCTACCATTTCACCGGCTTCCCCTATTTCCGGCCTGCCCAGGCTTTGACTCCTTTGAGCAACATGCCTGTACCGATTATAACCCCTGGCCATGACCGAGTACTTATGATGGGCCCAGAAATCATAACCCCTTGCAGGCAAGGGAATCCTCCCCCTCTGATCCGGCTCTCTCCTTCCTGCCAGCAGGCCAAACTGTTGATTGAGGCCAGCGGTTACAGACTCCACCCCTTCATCCTCCTGTGCTGGTGCAGACAGTGGAGTGCTGTGACTCTGACCCCGCAGGGTAAGCTCGGCCACCACCAGCCGATGACGCCAGTAAATCCAGGCTGGACTGGCTTTATCCCCTGCCAGAACCCTGCCCTCTTCAGCTCCCTCTTCCCCTGCCGCATGCAGCTGCTGGTGCTCTGTTAAAAGCTCGCTCCGGGTCAGGTAACCGGGATGAATACCCCAGATTGGAATCCAGATCACTCCCCTTCTGGTGGACAGCCATGTATGAAAAAATATTCGTTCCTCTTCTCCCTTCAAGGACTATCTGTACCCTGTCCTTGATCATAATGCCCATTTCCAAACCTGGTTCTAATATCAATATTTCGAGACTGGATATCAGTGTACATCTCTGATACCTCTTCCAGCCGGTCATTAATACTCTTCATAAAGTACAGCAACAGCTTAACACTGGAGCGATGGTTTTCACCAAAAAAGTTTAGCAGCTCCCGACGATCGAGTTCGATCAACAGCGTGTGCTCCTCAGCTATAACATCCACCAGATAGCTCCTGCTTTTACTGCTAAAGAGAGAGGTCTCGCCAAAGTGATCTCCCCTGCTCAGCCGCATAAGATGTATTCTTTTATCTGAGCTCTCATCCCTCTTTTCTATTCTGACACTGCCCCGGCCAATAATATAAACCGAATTATCATCATCCCCCATGGCCACCACCGTCTCCTCAGCATCAAAGGTTAAAAACCGGCAGATACTGAGCAGTTTTTCGGTCTCTGCCACTGACAGGCTTTTAAAAAAGGGTATCCGAAAAAGATCCCTGATCTTATCTTCGGAAGGAGTATAGACAGTTTCTCCGGGCTTAGCCCTAAGATGGCCTTCTATCAGCTCTCCCTCCTCCACTATCTCGGCCAGCTCCCTGATATGCTTTTGAGCATAGACCAGTATCCTCTCCCAGTTCTGCTGCAGCTTAAGATAATCCTGGAAGACATTCCGCTCAGGCTCTGCATCATAACGGGCCAGATAGATGTTTTTAATGGCTCCCTGACAGTTCTCTACCTCTTCTGAACTGAGATAATCAAGGGCCAG
>CAZXKH010000057.1:4295-9211 GCA_964641385.1 uncultured Clostridia bacterium
CCAAACATACGGGCATTGATCACATAATCAATGTCTTCACCCCTGGTCATCCTGGGATCAAAGGGCACCACACTGAATAGATTCTTATGAATTACCATCAGGCCACCAAAGGCAAAGGGGGTAAGCTTGAGCCGGGGCTCGGAATCGATAATCTTATCAAAGGCCTTGGATTTACTTCCAAATCGATCCCAGTATGTCATCCAGGACTCAATCTCCACATCATCATAATAGGAACCATGTTTATTTAAATAATACCCTGCCACCCCATCCACAGTCTGCCCGTGAAGCCTGCCACCAATAAACTCTCTGGTCCGGCCAATAAAGTCTGAAACAGTAAAGATTTCATCATCATCGATGAGAAGAATAACCTCAGCGCTGAGAATAAAACCCATGAAAAGGCAGATGTTTCGCACATTTGAGTAACCCTCAATGCAGAGCATGCCAGTGGATATCTCAGGAGCACCAGCAGCATAATGGTCCTTGATCCTGCCCAGATGCTCATCCCCCACGATATAAGTCTTGACAGCAGGCCTGTGAGCATCAACTATACTTTTAACCCTCTGATAGGCCTCTTCTCGAAGTTCCTGAGTGGTTACAGCCACCAGAATAACCAGGACAAAATCTCTGCTCTCCAGCTTCTCCATACTCTGCAAGAGTCTGGCCAGGGTCCCCTGCTGATCAATGGGAGTTGGATGATCATAGATCTCATCCCCGGCCTGCCAGCCAACATCTGAACTGCGTCCCCAGTAGGTGGGAACTACCATCACAGTTCTCATAATTCCCTTATTATCCCCCTTCAGCTGAGATGGAAAGCACTACAGTATCTTTAGGTATACCTCCAATACTTCATCAATTACCCGGCTCCATGAAAAGTTATTATTGGCATATTTTACTGCGTACTCTCCCTTTTCTTCTTTGTAGTCTTTTTCCAGTCCCTCAATTATTTTATCACAGAGATCCTGATGATCATCAGAGTTAAAGAGTGCTCCCACCCTGTTATTGATAAAATCTGGAAAGCCACCAGAATCCGAAGTTATAACCGGTGTCCCACAGGCCAGTGCCTCCAGGGCTACCAGCCCAAAGGGCTCTCCACGGGAGGGAAAGACAGCCAGATCGGCAATATTGTTGATCCTGGCCACCTGCTGCTGGGGCTGATTACCCAGAAAGTAGACCCCCTCTGCTCCCACTCTGTCGGCAAGAGACTGCAGTTCATCTCTCAGCTCCCCATCACCGGTAATCAGGGTGATGGTGCCAGGCAGTCTTCTTTCATAGTCTGCTGCAGCTCGAATCAAAAGATCAACACCCTTAAAGTCTGTCAGTTTGCCGACAAAACTGACAATCCTCTGCTCCTTGAAATTATTGACTTCAGAAGAGGGGAAAAAGTCCCTAAGTACCTCCTTTTTTCCCAGATCATAGACCCGAAAGATTTTCTCATCGAAACCATTTAGAATAAGATGAAGTTTCTCCGAAGGAACAGAAAAGTACTCCTGCACCTGGCTATGAACCTCATTGGAGATAGTAATAATTGCCTCTGCCTTCTCTGCCCCCCTGCTGGCAATGGAGTGGTACCTCCGGTCTTTTTTATAGCCCTTGATATCAGTCCCATGAGCAGTAATAATATAGGGTACACCGGTGCTTAAAGCAACATAGGGAGCCACCCAGAGATGCTGGCAGTGTATCAGCTGGGGTTTGAAATCAGTCACCGCCTGCTGAAGAACTCCTGTAAAACGCTGCAGATAATCATTTACCTCCTCCCTGCCCAGATTATAAAAGGTATTGTTGCTTTTAGGATGAGTGGTAAAGCAGGGAAAGTTGGGGTAGAGAATGGTCCGGACCGGATAGGGGTAACCTTCAACCCGGTGGTCATCAACAACCACCACAGATACTTCATGGCCCTCCTCCAGTAGCCTTTTTGCAATATTATTGGTATAAACACCACTTCCAGATCCCTCAAGGGGAAAGTGATTGACCAGTAAAATCCTCATCGCTCTGACCTCCTTTCAATTTAGATACTATTTCATCCCAGGCCTCTGTGGTCTGCCGGTAATCTTCAAGCATAGAGTCAAGCTGCTCCCAGGCAGCATCAAAGGCCTGAGGCAGAATTAAAAAATCTCTGTTACCTGTATATTTCGCCAGGGCCTCAGAGCCTGCAGGCAGTCTCTCCCTCTGTTCTCTGCGTCTCTCTGCCAGCTCCTCTCTGGTAATTCTTCCCCTCTGCATTAAATACCAGTTCAAAAAGGGGTTACGCCCCAGCCAGCCGGTACAGGCATAGAATAAACGCTGCTGAATCTCTTCATTAAGCAGGTCTGGCTGACGGGGATAATTTCCAAAGGTGTTATGGAAGATTAATGTGTCAACATCAATTATCCGGCCACCAGCAGCAGGAATCTCAATTCCCATCAGCGTATCCTCTCCCCGACCCAGAAAAAGCTGATCATCCAAGCGGTAGGTGGTAGAAAAGAAGGGAGAGAGCAGCTTTAAATTACTCAGATCGATGGCCATGTTACCACCCAGAATCTTTTCTGTCTTCCCGATGTTTTTCTGTTCACTGGTAGCAAAGACCAGGTTTTTTCCCCCTTCAGCAACTAGGGGCAGTGCATCCTGCTTCTGCAAACCAAAGAGAAGATCCTCTCTTTGTTTAAAGGGAAGAGGAGGGATAATATAGTAACCGGAGTAATCACTGGTGGTGGCCACCACTCCCTCCTGTGCAAGGTACTCCAGGTGTCTGCCAAAATAATCAATCTCCTCCCATCGATTATCATCAACAAGCAACCGGGGGTAGACATCAGTATCAACAAAGAATAGATAATCATAAAACCCCTCTACCATGGCAGCCAGCAAAACATTGTTCCTCTGCAGGCCATAGGGGAGCAGATCAAACTGCTTTAAAGTAAAAGATTTCAGTAATCTGGCAGCCATTTTAGCACCAATACCATGCTGCTGCAGATGGAATCGAAGCTGATCAGCATGGTTAATTTTGATTAAATGCAGTTTAACATGCCGCTTTAGTCTATTAATTACAGTCCTTTTATAACCATGAGAAAAAGCTACAATCAGAGCCTCAATCCGGTGGCCATAATCTTCAGCATTTTTGATAAAATCCAGATAGGGACTGGTATGATCAAGATACCTTGTGATTAATCCCAGTGCAATAGTCGGTCTAGATGTCATATAAATCCACCTCCTTAGCTGAAAAAAGAAAATTTCTAAAATAATAACCATTAGTAATATATTTAAACAAAATAAGTCAGAATCCTGCTTTTTATGTGTTTTTTTCATAATATTAAAACAATTAATTACACCTGGCAGGAAATACTACTTTGATTATACAATAAATCCGACCCCTGAACAGGCTAAAAAACTGAAATAATAATGCCTCCGGGAAAAACTATTCTTTCAGAGCAGATAACCGGATTCAGGGAGCTAAAGAAGAAGCCTTCTCCGGCCTGGTGGACAAAAGAGAAGCAACAATGGCCAGCAATGGAAAGAGGAGCATAAGTATAATTATCAAATTATAGTTGCCGAAATAATCATAGGCAACTCCAAAGGGCAGGGGGCCAAGAGCAGAACCAATAACACTGATACGCATGGAATAACCCCTGATACTGCCCAGGTAACGGTGCCCAAAGTAGTTGGGCCAGATAACATTTATATTAATCCCCTCCATACCCTGAGCTATGCCCTGCAGCAGAGCAAAAAGAACTGCTCCAGTAAAGGAACCCAGCAACAAGAGCAGAAAAATTGCCAGGAAATGTATAATAAAAGCTGCTGCCATAACCATCTTTTCCTGTAGTCGATCCAGCAGATATCCGGTGATGAAGGTAACAGGAAAAGCAGTAATGGCGATCATACTTAACACCATGGCTGCTACAGAAGCAGACATCCCCTTATTCCCCATAATAGAAACCAGGTGAAAGGTAACCCCGGTATTGACCATGGCCGGAACAAAACCACAGTACAGAAGATACCAGAAGACAGGTTCTCCTTTGGCCTCCCCAAGCGTCCATTCTAAATCACTGTCTAAAGCATAGCTATCCTCAGCAGAAGAGTTATTACTCTGATCTCCATCTGGCATGAGATCAAGCTCATGAGGCTTATTTCTAATCAGAATTCTGGCTAAAGGGACCATAACCACCAGCAGCATAACTGCCCAGAAACGCCAGCCCAGCCTCCAGCCCCAGTTCACAATCAACCAGTGATTGAGTGGTGGTATAATAGCAGAACCAGCCACCCCACCCAGGGTCATCAGGCTAAAGGCCCGCCCTCTTTTCTTATTAAACCACTGAGGAACAAGGGTTGAAGGACCCAGGGTCATGGAACCCTGCCCGAAGAACCTGAGCATAAAAAAACCAATCACCAGCATCAGAGGAAGAGCCACAAAGCTCATCCAGAGACAGGCCAGGGCCAAAAAAAATGCAATCAGAGGTACCATGGTCCGGTGTCCTCTGCCATCGATCTGCCTGCCCATTTTAGATAACATAAAGCCCGAGCAGAGGGTAGCAGCAGAATAAAAGGCAGAAACAAGTGAACGCGACCATCCAAATTCCTGGATATAAGAGTTAATAAAGATGGAAACACTGTAGGTCTGTCCCGGACCGGAAAAAAAGACTCCCAGAGCTGAGATCAGGACAATTACCCATCCATAATAAAAGGGGACCTTTTTCTGCCTCTCCGATAGCTCCATAGCTCCTGTTTCCTCCCATACTCTCTTTACCCTTCACCCTTTATTCTAGATATATAGCCTTAATCCTGCAGAGACAGGAGAAATATTAATGGGAAAAGGATAATATCAGCATTCTTCAATAACCATCAGATATTATCAAGGTAATTAATCTCTCTTAACTATCTTAGAGCACCAGCTGTAAAACTTAAAAAGATCATAAATCATAATACAGATAAATGAACTATTGACAAAG
>CAZXKH010000058.1:0-9193 GCA_964641385.1 uncultured Clostridia bacterium
CCACTGTCTCAATTCACCGGGAGAGAGGAGCCCCTCTCCAGCCTCCTCCCCGGCAGCAGTGGAAACAGGACGCAAATATTCATAGGCTGCACCCCAGACATCCTCACTGGCCTCTGTATGTCCGCCAACATTACTGCTGTAGACGGCATCTATAATCTGGCCCTGGTGAGTGATAACCTCTCCCAGGGTCTCTCTAACGGCCTGGGTGGAACGCGAATGCTCAACCGTCACCCCCCGGTAGGCAGCACAGTGTACCGTTGAACAGAGGTCGTAATCCTGAAACCTTCCCAGCCGCCGCATAGTATAGCTGCGGGCAGCCAGAACCTGTGCCTTCAGGGCATCCATGGGCCAGGAGGCCGGCATCTCAGAGGGTACCACAGAAAAGAGATACTCCTCCACCGGCAGGTGGTTAACGACCAGCACTCCACCCCCCTCCAGGGGTTTCAGCTCCAGATCCCGACGGTACTGACGGTCCTCGGTACCTGCCCAGAAATAACCACTGCCATAGGCAAAATCGAAGAAGGCAAAGGTGGTGGTGGGATCCTCCAGCTGCAGGTAGAGGCCATCCACCAGCGGGATCTCTGTAGAAGGGCCAGCAAGAATATAGTCTCCATCTCTTTTTTCCAGGCTCCATTCCTGGAAGGGTTGAGCGGTAAAAACACTCTCCCCCTCAGGTCCACGGGAGATGGAAAATGTTCCACCACCCTTAATGGTCAAAGATTCTATGCCCTTAAGCAGCATTATCCTCACCTGGGGCACTGCCTCAGGCTCCGCAATGGGCTCTACCCGCTGCCAGTCTATCTCCCTTTTTTTGACCTCCGGTTCATGCTCCTCCTCCCGGATAAAGAGGTGTGGGAAAAGGGACCGAATCTCCTGCAGGCGTGCTTTGCTACGGGAATCATTATCTCTCTCTACCGCCCGACTGAAGCTATGATAGGCGGAAAGAACCTCTCCCAGCTCCAGATAGAGCTCCCCCAGCCGGCTGTGTGCTTCGGTCATGCTGCCATCATGACGCAGGGCCTGACGATAGCTATCAACTGCCTGCTCTGGCAGCCCCCTTTGATCATAGATACCGGCCAGTCGGAGATATCCCAGGGCGAAATAGGGGTCAAGATCTAAGGACTGCTCCAGATAACTGCTGGCCTCCTCCCGGCGATTAAGCTCATGGGCTGTCAGCCCCAGATAATAATAGATATCACGACACTCTTGATCAAGTTCAAGGGCCTGACTTAGAGCATTATAGGCCTCCTCCCAGAGGGAATGGTTGTAGTAAAAGATACCCAGCTCACTCCACCAGCGGGAAGCCTCAGGTTGCAGCTCAGTTAAGTATAGCAGCTTTTCCTCTGCCCGCTGGTGCAGTTCCCTGGCTCTGAGCACAACAGAGAGATCATAGATCAGTTCCGGTTTATTCTCACTGCGGGCCAGATAGGAGTATAGCTCCTCAGCCCTTTCTAGCTCCCCCAAAAAATATGCCTGGCGGGCCATCTCCTCCAGTTCTGCAAGCTCCTTATCATGCCATTTTCGGCTCTCGGAGAGGGCTCTGCCACCGTTAAAGAAGCTGACCAAAGATAAAAGCATAAAAAACAACAGAAAACAGTGGTATCTCTTTTCCTGCTTAATAATTTGCAAACAAAGAACCTCCTAAGTATTATATTCCCTGTTGCATACTTCGATAACCCTTTAATTAATTCCTTCCTGGGGAGGGGGTAATCTCCTCCCGGTGAAGGCAGATAAAATGGCCTGCTCTACCATCTCAGCTGCCAGGGCACCCACCAGGGATACATCAGCCTTTCTCTCTCCGACAGAGAGAGCAAAGATAGTATCCCCATCCATCATGGTGTGTGCAGGCCTGATGGTCCGGGCCAGTCCATTGTGAGCCATCTGGGCCACCTTCTGGGCCTCCTCTACTCTGAGCCGGGCGTCAGTGGCCACCACCCCCAGGGTGGTGTTCTCAAACTCCAGCCTCACTGAACCATGCCCCTCCTTCATCATCTTCATACTGTCCAGCAGAAGACCGCTCTCAGGATCCCTGAGGCCAGCCACAATCTCCCCCTGACCGTGATCATAGACATCTCCAAGGGCATTAACCACCACCAGGGCACCAACCTGAAGCCCTGAGGGTAGCCGGCAGGAAGAGCTGCCAATTCCTCCCCGCATCATCCCCTTTCGTCCCAGCATATTGCCCACCGTAGCTCCGGTTCCAGCACCAACATTGCCCAGGGGCACCGGGTCATCACTGGCTCCAGCTGCAGCCTGATAGCCCATTTCCAGATCAGGCCAGCCCATAGAACCAAGGCCCAGGTCAAAGATGACCGCAGCCGGAACAATGGGCACCTTAATACTGCCTGCCGAATGTCCCCGGCCCTGTTCATAAAGATATTTGACCACACCACTGGCAGCATCCAGGCCAAAGGCACTGCCCCCGGTTAAGAGTATGGCATGCACTCCTTCCACCAGTTTGCCAGGCTGCAGCAGCTCTGTCTCTCTGGTTCCAGGGGCTCCACCCCTGATATCAACGCCGGCTACGGCTCCCTCTTCACCGGTCAGAAGAGCCGTACAGCCGGTCTGCAGTTCAAGATCATGGGCATGTCCCACCTCAATAGTGGGCAGATCGGTAATAGTTCCCAAGCTATTCACCATCCTCAAGTAGTTAAATAATGAAAGGCTACCTACAATTATATTATATTCGTTATCCAGGAAATAATCAATCTCAAATTAATGGCAGTCAGTGGTAGATAGAGGACCAGGGGAGAGTTAAATACCTTAAAGGAAAAAATAGGAGCTGGCTCAAGGGCCATCCCCCGGGATGGTAAATATTAAATATTTTTGGGATGCTTATGCAGTAAGCACCATCCATAAATAGAGTGCAGGGAAATCAAATGACTGCAACCAGGTTTTTCCCCATTCTATCCCAGCATAAAAAAGATAATTAAAAATATAACCAGAATCAGGGCTGCCCTTAGATCAAGGGAGGAAAAGCTCAGCACCCGGAGTCTGGTTCTTCCTCCACCACCACGATAACACCTTGATTCCATGGCCAGAATTAACTCCTCTCCCCGGCGAAAGGCACTGATAAAGAGCGGTAAAAGCAGGGGAAGAATCCTTTTAGTCCGCTGCAGGAAGTTGCCCTCCTTGAAGTTAACTCCCCTTGCCATCTGAGCCCCCATTAGCCGCTCCAGCTCCCTGGCCAGGGTAGGGACAAAGCGCAGGGCAATAACCATTACCATGGCCAGCTCCTGGGCCGGAAAACCCACCCTGGTTAGCGGTTTGAGCAGAGATTCCATACCATCTGTCAGTGCCATCAAAGAGGTGGTAAGAGTAAGCAGGGTAGTAAAGAAAAAGAGAAAGAGGACCCTGGTGATAATCAGGCCCCCGAAGAATAAGCCATCCAGAGTAGCTCTCACAGGTCCCAGGGAAAAGAGCACCCTTCCCTCAGCTCCCGGATAGAAGAAGAGCTGGAAAAACCACATCAGAATCAGGATGGGCAGCATGGGCTTTAGACCCTGTAAGGCATAACCAACAGGCACCTGTGATAATCTGAGCACCAGTATGGTCAGCAGTAAAAAGAGTAGATATCCCCTGAAGTCAGACACCAGAAAAAGAAGCACCACCAGCAGGATCAGGGCCAGAATCTTGCTTCGAGGATCAAGCCTGTGGATTGAGGAATCAAGTGGCAGATACTGCCCCAGAGTTACCTTACCCGCCAGCTCCATCACTTACCCCTCCCCTTTTTTGATCAAGATTTAGGGCCTGCCAGATCTCCTTCTCAGCCTCAGCCAGTGAAAGGGAGTTGAGCCTTACTTCAAGGCCCCTTTCCCGCAGGGAAGCCATTAAAGCTACCAGCCGGGGTAAGCGAAGGCCCAGCCTGTTAAGTTCAGATAACCCCTCTCCAGAGAAGACCTCCTCCGGGCTTCCCTCCAGCTTGATCCGGCCCTGATCAAGAACAAGTACCCTGTCCAGCAGTGGCAGCACCTCATCTAAGGCAGTTGAGACCAGAATAACGGTCAATCCCTCTTTCTCCTTTAAGTCATTGATTATCTTCAACACCTTTTTTCGTCCCCCGGGATCAAGCCCGGAGAGGGGTTCATCAAGGACCAGCAGCTCGGGTTCTGTAACCAGGACACCGGCCAGGGCCAGCCGCTTCTTCTCTCCTCCACTGAGCGCATGTATCTCACGGTCTTTATACAGCTCCCAGTCCAGTTCAACGGCAGCAAAGACCTCCCGCAGTTTTTCTTTTATTTTATCTGATCCCCAGCCAAGCCTTACCGGGCCAAAGGCCACATCTTCAGCTGCAGTCTCCTGGAAGAGCTGATCCTCTGGATGCTGAAACAAAAGGCCCACCCGGCGCCTGATCTCCTCTAAGGGAGCATCCTTTCCTCCGGTATCAATGCCCAGGACCTTTACCTGGCCCTCCTCTGGAGGATGGTAAAGGCCATTGAAGTATTTAATCAGGGTGGACTTGCCAGCCTGTGTGGGACCGGTAAGACCATAGAAACCACCAGCTTCCAGCTGAAGGTGAAGATCGAAGAGAACCTGCTCTTCGAAGGGAGTGCCCTGCAGATAGGTATGGTTTAAGGCTTTAATCAGGATGGACATAGGATCTTAATCAGCTCCTCCTCGGTAAGTGGGACCTGAGACAGTTTAAGGCCACGTTTTTTCAGCCTGATACCCAGTTCTGCCACCACTGGCAGCTCCTGGCCCAGCTCCTTAAGCCTCTCAGTCCGGGCAAAGACCTCCCGGGGATGACCCTGAAGGGCTATTCTGCCCCCCTCCATGACTATAATTCGATCAGCTCCCACAGTCTCCTGGATAAAATGAGTGATGAGAATAACTGTCATCCCCTGCTTAAGATTGAGCCGCTTAAGGGAGGAGATTACCTCCTCCCTGCCCTCAGGATCGAGGAGAGAGGTGGGTTCATCCAGCACTATACAGCGGGGTTGCATGGCCAGCACACCGGCAATGGCCACCAGCTGCTTCTGGCCCCCTGAGAGGTGGTGGGGAGAGCGATGGCGGTACCGAGCAAGCCCTAAAAGAGACAGGGCCTCCTCCACCCGTTCCCTGATCTCTGCCCTGGGCAGACCCAGGTTTTCTGCCCCAAAGGCCACCTCCTCCTCTACCATGGTGGTAACCAGCTGGTTATCGGGGTTCTGAAAGACCATTCCCACCCTTTCTCTGATCTCCCAGAGGTATTGCTCCTGCTTGGTATCCATTCCAGCTACCAGCACCTGCCCTCTGGTGGGCAACAGCAGGGCATTGAAATGGCGAGCAAGGGTTGATTTACCGGAACCATTATGGCCCACCACAGCCACAAACTCTCCCCCCTCTATCTCCAGGTCAATACCCCTTAAAGCTGCCAGGGGTGCTCCCTGTGGCCGGGAATAGCTGTAATGGAGATCCTGAACCCTGATCATACTATCCACTGAACTCACTGCTCCTTCTAACTCCCTTAATTCCACGCACCAGCACCAGTACCAGCAGGGCAGCCACCACTGCCTCAGGCACCCCATGCACAAAGGTTATGGAAAGGGCAACCTCGTAGGGCAGATAACCCCTGATCACAGCCATCAACATCACCAGAATGGTATTGGTAAAACTTCCTAGGACACCGGCAGTTATTAGAGAAACATTTTCATTAAAACGCTTTAATCCAAAATAGACTAAAAAGGAGACAAGACCGATAAAAAGTCGGGGCAGAATGGCCACCAGTGGATCGGCAAAGATGGGATTACCCGCCCTGATAAAGCTAAAAATACCAAAGATAAATCCGGTCAACAGCCCCACCATCGGTCCCTCCAGTACCCCACCAAGAATAACGGGCAGATGCATAATGGTGGCATTACCGGCAGGTGTGGGAACAGGAATAAAACCCAGACCGGTAAGCCCCAGCAGTATGGAGACCGCACCAAGAATACCTGACATAACGATCTTTCTGGTTGATAATCGCATAAAAACACCCCCTTTCCTGAGGGGGAACCAGGGGAAATAATTAAACCCCCCAGAACGATAGCTGGAGGGTATAAACTCCCTCTTAACCACGTCCCGGTCCCGCTGGATCCAGGCGTAAGACTCTACTATAATAATAGGACAGTAAATATATGGTATGACTCCCATCAGGATGCCATCCATTATCTTTAGTATATCAAAAAAGAGACAGGGGTGTAAAGCTGATCTTTCAATTCTTTAATTTGGACCAAAAAAGAAGAATATCGATTGTTAATCAAAAATAATAGCCCTTAAGACTCCTATTTCCAAAATTTTTATTTGACATAAAGCAAATAGTATGATAGATTATTATCTGTGGTCAAAAAATTTGATTAACAGTTGGCCACGGAAGAAATTAGGAGGAATTTAGTAAATGATCTACAATGGTAAAGTAAAATGGTTCAACGACCAAAAGGGCTATGGATTCATTGAAAGGGATGAGGGAGAAGATGTATTTGTCCACTTTTCTGCCATTCAGGATGATGGATTTAAGAGCCTGGAAGATGGACAGGATGTAGACTTTGAAATAGTAGAGGGTGAGCGTGGACTACAGGCAGCCAATGTTGTTCCACTCTAAACCTCTTTATCTGGTTTGAGATAGCAGAGCTGACCCTGATTATATTCTTATAGTCAGGGTCTTATTTATTCTTTAGATAATAAAAAATGAGGGATAAGAGATATGCCAGAAAGAGAGAGAATAATTAATATCGCAGTTATTGCCCATGTTGATGCCGGTAAATCCACCCTGGTTGATGCCCTGTTAAGCCAGGCCGGGATCTTTAAAGAGCATGAGAGAGTGGTAGACTGTGTCCTGGACACCAATGATCTGGAGCGGGAACGGGGTATTACAATCTATTCCAAGAACTGCTCCCTTCAATACAGGGGAACAAAGATCAATATTGTTGATACCCCGGGGCACTCTGATTTCTCCTCAGAGGTTGAAAGGATAATCAAGACCGTAGACACTGCCATTCTGCTGGTAGATTCCAGCGAGGGCCCCATGCCCCAGACCAGGTTTGTCCTGCAAAAATCTCTGGCACTGGGACTTAAACCCATTCTATTTATCAATAAAATGGATAAAAAAGACCAGCGTGCCAGAGAAGTCATGGACATGGTGCTTGATCTATTTATTGATCTGCAGGCCAATGACGAGCAGCTGGATTTTCCAGTCCTCTATGGAGTTGCCAAAAAGGGGTTGGCCAGTAAGAGCATCAAGGGAGAAAGCAAGGATCTAACTCCCCTGTTTGAAACCATTCTGGAGCATGTGGATCCCTATCCCGATTATTCACAACAACCCCTGCAGATGCAGATCTCTGATCTGGCCTATGATGATTACATTGGCAGACTGGGAATCGGTAGAGTATCCACGGGGACAGTTAAAGAAGGACAGCGGGTCTCGGTTACAAAAAGTGACCGGAGAAGAGTAAAGGGTAGCATATCCAGGGTCTTTGTCTACCGGGGATTAAAGCAGGTACAGGTCACAGAAGCAAGGAGTGGAGATATAGCAGTCATTGCCGGCCTGGAAGAGATCTCAATTGGGGAAGTTGTCTGTGATGAAGACCAGGAATCTGAGCTGGAGCTGATCGAAATAGAGAAGCCAACCCTTTCCATGAACTTCTCGGTCAATGATTCTCCCCTCTCAGGTAGAAGTGGTGACTACTTAACCTCCAGGCAGATCAAAGCCCGACTGGAACGGGAGCTGGAGGTTAATGTGGGCCTGGAAATGGAAGTACTGGCAGAGGAGGAGGCCTTTAAAGTCTCCGGACGGGGAGAACTTCATCTCTCCATTCTGCTGGAGAATATGCGCCGGGAGGGTTATGAGCTCTCCCTCTCCAAACCAGAGGTCCTGATGAAAAAGGAGGAGGGCACCCTCTTAGAACCGGTGGAAAGAGTAATAATTGAAACACCTGAAGAGTACTCCGGCAGTGTGATCTCCAAACTTAATGCCAGAAAGGGTATTATGCAGGCCATGTCCTCTAATAACAACCTGGTCAGGCTGGAATACCTTGCCCCTACCAGAGGCCTGCTGGGATACAGGAGTGAGTTTGTTAATGATACCAGGGGTGAAGGCACCATGGTCCGTTCCTTCGAAAAATATGATGCACATAAGGGCTCTATTCCAGAAAGGGAAAACGGTGTTTTAATCTCCATGCAGAGTGGAACTGCAAAGGCCTATGCCCTTGACAACCTGAGCCAAAGGGCCACCCTCTTTATTGGCCCTGGAACTAAAGTATATGAAGGAATGATTGTTGGCATCAACAGTAGAAGTGAGGATCTGAGCGTAAATCCCTGTAAGAACAAAAAACTGACCAATGTTCGGGCCGCAGGCAGCGATGAATCAATATCCCTTCCTCCCCCGAAAAAATTAAACCTGGAAGAAGCCCTGGAGTTTATCGCCCTGGATGAGCTGGTAGAAATAACCCCGGATGATATCCGGTTGAGAAAGAAAATACTAAAGGAGACTGAGCGAAAAAGGAAGGGTTAATCAAAAGAATAATAATAAATTTCCAGTGAATTATCCTTCCGAATAAATTCTCAGCCCTTGACAAAGTATTTATTCTGTGTTAATATTTTTATTAAATTTAAAACAGGTTCTTATCAAGAGAAGGTGGAGGGACTGGCCCGATGAAGCCCGGCAACCGGTAGCGCTTCCTGCTGCAATGGTGCTAATTCCTGAGGAAACCCGGGGGGTTTCCCAAGATAAGAGAAGACTGAGCCTCTTCTCTTTGGGAAGAGGATTTTTGATTCCTGTCCACCACTCACCCAGGAGGGTTAATTATGTCCAGAAAAAAGGATTACAGCTTTGAGACCCGCTCCATCCATGCCGGATACAGAAAGGATGAAAGCACTGGAGCCAGTGCAGTTCCCATCTATCAGACCAGCTCCTACCTCTTCCAGGATACTGAGGAGGCAGCCAGCCTCTTTGCCCTGGAGAAGGAGGGTAACATCTACAGCCGGATCATGAACCCCACCAATGAAGTGCTGGAAAAGAGAATGGCCTCACTGGAGGGTGGTGTAGGGGCCCTGGTCCTCTCCTCCGGTCAGGCAGCCTCCACCCTGGCGCTCCTCAATATCACCAGTGAGGGAGAGGAGATCCTGAGCAGCAGCTCCATCTATGGGGGAACACATACCCTTTTTCAACAGACCTTTGGACGAATGGGTATCAAAACCACCTTTGTCCCTGATCAGAAGCCCGAGACTTTTAAAGAAA
>CAZXKH010000059.1:0-9119 GCA_964641385.1 uncultured Clostridia bacterium
TGGCATTGTTAAGCAATGTTGTCAGTTCACTAATATCATCAGTTGATAACTCTATACCATGTTTTCTAAATTTCTCAATTAATTTATTGGTATAATCTTTTTCCATCATAATATTTACCATTTCATCTAATTCTAACTTGGCACCTTTCAATTTCTCAACTAATTTTTCATTCATTTTCATCACCACCTTTAATGAATTACCACTCCCACTTGGTATCTCCAAAGTTCAGGCACACCCATTCGTAGCCATAACGACCAAGTTCTTTTTTAGCATGCTCACATTCTCTACAATCATCATCCATAATGCCCCGACCATTTTGACCACTAGTGAAGAACCACAGTACTTTTTTTGTATGTCCATTGGGGCAATTGTGTATGGGCCTGTAATACCCGCCACCGCTAATACTATCTAATTGGTCGTCTGAGAGGGCTGTTCCTTTCTTTTTTTGTAATAATGATTTATGCAGCCATTCTTCTTCTTCAGGACTCATGATTACGCCTTCTTGAAGTAAGTACTTTTTTAACTCATCCATTGATTGATGTTGTTCCATTTGCGATATACCCTTCTCATCTACTTTTTGCATAAATTCTTCTAATTTCATTTTTCATCCTCCTCTCTCATAATATACTTTTTTTGATTTCCAAACAGCTAATGCTCATTCTATTTTAGATTTGTGCCTAACCCAAATGTGGTTGATAAGCTCACTGTTGGTACTAAAAGGGGAATGCTGACAAAATGGGCATTGAAATCTATTTTCACTGGTAAAACCTCCGTCAACTCTCTTAAGGTTGTTGTCACTGAGCTTGATAAACTCCTTCTTTTCTTGATTATGATTATCCATACCTTGCTCCTTTCCGTTTCTGATATCCTTAATTAAGCAAACTTCTTCATGATTGTTAAAATGTTTTTGTGATTCTTATACTCATAGGAAACATGGTCCATCATATGCTTAACCATGTGAGTATTTTATAACATAAACCTGATCCTTAGGTATTGCAAGGTTTAGCTTCTCATTTGATACCTAGTAACTTTTACTTGATAATCTTTAAAATTATTATTATCTTTCATACAGGTAAAAGACCAATCATCGTAACTATAACAAGCATTTTCCCTTACAACTCCTTTATGTTCAGCCTTTAGGTGCGTGCATGGATTAACCCCCATCCCCCTACAGATATTCCAATTAAATGTATTTGGGCAAGTATCAAAGATTTGCAAACCACCTGATGCTTGTTCTAAGTCTTGATCTGAGATTTCAACCCTTTCCTTTTTCTCTAGTTGTTCCTCTCTCATCTTCTTTTCTTTCATTTAACATCTCCCTTTCAATTTTTGTTGTTGTGAGCTGTCTTATTACAAGCTTAACTCTCGTTTGTTAAAATAGTTCGTTATAATGTTACGCCAACGTTAACTTTTTGATTTTTTTCCTGAAAATAATTAAGCAAACTTCTTCATGATTGTCAAAATGTTTTTATTATCCTTGTATTCGTAGGAAACATGGTCCATCATATGCTTAACCATGTGAATGCCAAGCCCCCCTACCTGGCGTTCATCCATGGACAGGTTCACATCCACTTCTGGTGCTTTTAGGGGGTTAAAGGGGGTGCCGCTGTCGATGAAGGTGATGGTAACATAGTCTTGGCCCTCATAAAAAGCAATTTCCAAATCGCCCTCGCCATGGGTGTAGGCGTAGTTCATCACATTAACAATGATTTCTTCGCAAGCGGTAATCACTTTGATTATAGATTTGCCATCTACTCCCTTTTCTTCCAGCTGTTCCTCTATAAAAGCAGCGCACTTTTCGTAGTTTTCTATAGTTGCTTTAACTTTCAGTCTTTTCAAGGGCATACACTCTCCTTGCCTACTGTATTTGAGCAGCAGCAATCTGGTAAATTATACAAATTATATAATGGTGAGAATGCTAGAAAATCCTGTAATATCAAAAACTTCCTTAACAGATTCATTAGCCCCCCTGATTTCCATGGTTGTGCCAAGGGAATTGACCTTTTTCTGCGCTGTTAACAGCACTCTTAAACCAGCACTACTAATGTATTCTAGCTCTTGAAAGTCAAAATTGAGATTAACTGCGCCCCCTTCGAAAACAGAAGCCAACTCGGCTGCCAGCTTATTGCAGGTAACAGTGTCCAATCTACCTGCTAGAGCAATATTGGTAGTGCTTCCTGCTACGCTTTTTTTAATTTCCAAAACTAATCTCCTCCTCAGACTTAACTTTTATTTTATTTATAATCATCTATCATCCTCATGACATTGCTTACATTCGTTAATTCCACCAGCAACTTGATCTAACTCATCATCGGATAACTGTTTTGCTGATTTACAATCATCAAAAAAACTATCCATTAACTCCTTTGTCATTTCCACATTTTCAACTGCTGCCTTATTCATCTTTTCTAATACATTAGGTGCTACTACCACTTGATGTATCTCTTCCTTTGTGAAATCATAACCCATATCTTTAATTCTATCCATGTGTTCCAAAATACCACCACCTTGTTTAAAAACTTCGTCGTGAAATGCTGGATCTCTTTTTGTCCTCTCCCAAAACTCTTTTGCCGACTCTAAACTCATTATTGCTCCTCCTTTTTTAAATTCGTATTATTGTATGGATGGCTGCAAACCATATTTGTTCCTTCCCAGTCTTTATGGCGGCAGTAGCTGCAAAACCTACTGCCTTCCTTCTGCTGCTCCAGGGATTCCTTAATCTGAAACCACTGGCAGCTATGTGAACCAGTAATAATCTTCTTACCACTTATGATGGAGCAGACTCCACCAACGACCTGGGTCAAATCTGCCTCTGACAAAGCAGGGGCTTTATGCAGATGACCTCCTTTGTGATGTTTTTTATCATCTACCATCTGACCCCCCCCTTCCCTTACAAGATTTGTCTTTTTGCTAGCTCGTAAAATGCACCTTCTTTACTTATTAGATCATCATAACTTCCTTCTTCGACTATCTTGCCTTTGTCAAGGACGACAATCCGATCACAATGGCGAATCGTAGATAGTCGATGGGCAATCACTACCCGGGTGCATTTTAGAGCGGCCAGGCTCTCTGCCACATGCTTTTGGGTGATGTTATCTAAGGCTGAGGTGGCTTCATCAAAGAAGATAAGCTTTGGTTGTGCTACTAAGGCCCGGGCAATCAATAGGCGCTGTCGTTGTCCTCCTGACAGACCACCGCTTCCTTCACTAACTAGAGTGTGCATGCCCATAGGCATGGCCTCGATATCTTCAGCAACGCCCGCCAGACGCGCCGCCTCCCAGGCGTCATCTAAAGTCTTCCAGGGAGCTGTTACGATAATATTAGAAAAAATATCTCCCGAGAACAGTTTGCCATTTTGTAATGATACACCGATACATTGGCGGGTCGATTGCAGGTCAAGACTTGCTAAATCGTGACCATCATAATAAATAGCACCAGTTTCAGGTTTCTCAAATCCTAATAATAGTCGCATCAACGTTGACTTACCGCAGCCTGTTTTCCCTACTATCGCTACATATTCCCCTGATTTAACCTTAAGGCTCAAGTCATCGATAATCGCTGGACCATCTTCTATATATCTAAATGTTACATTATTGACTTCAAAGTTCCCTGACAAAGATGTTACAATCTTTTTTACCTCGTGATTCTCCGGTACAGCTTCCATAATTGGCTGAGCCATTTCTAGCATTGGTTTCACATTCGCCAGGTTCATAGCGATTCCACCTACAGCCATAATTGAACCACTAACTGCTCCATAGGCAATGGAGAAGGCGATGTAATCAGCTGGTGAAATTCCTGATAATCCAGCAAGATAGTAGATTACTAAGGTACCAGACACCGTAATCAGCGTCGATAAGGCTCCATTAATGCGCAGGAATATAGGTGGTGAGTAGGTCAATTTCCCCTCTTCCTTATACAATGCTGCCCATTTGGCAAAGGCGCGTTTTTCAGCACCAGCCAGCTTAATTTTTTGTACGCCACTGATAAGGGCAAATACCAATCCCGATAATTTAGCAGAAAGCTTCATGCGAACCCGAGAAATTCGCAGCTGCATAAGAGTCGTAATCAAGGTAAAGGCTAGCATGATTATTATCACCGTTAATCCAGGGATGACTAGACTCGGGGCGTAGTTAATCATCTGAAAAATATAAACGAAGGAAAACAATGCTGTCAGTCCCGTAGTCAATACCCCGCCAGTTAACATGTTTGCTAAACTGTTGAAGCTCATGACACGGCTGCTTAATTCCCCTGCCGAGTAATCCTTGAAAAATGTCGCTGGCAGATGAAAGATACGTATCATTGTTGCAATCTGAATGAGGTTTGTCTTGTCTTGAAAACGCGTTAACAAGATTTCCCTGGTCATGCCAAATAGCATTGTACCCAAACCTACACCTACCATCAGCATGGCAAAGGGTAAAATATTGCCTGTGGCACCGGAAGGAATAACACCATCAAAAATCTGCTTGTTAATAAATGGCGTGAATAGCCCCAGTAGGGATATGACTAAACTGACTGCCAATACGAACACGATATCATTACGATTGATGCTCTTTAGCATATACATGCCTAGATCTAGTAATTTCAGCTTTCTGGCAGGCAGTGGCCTATAGAAGCTAAAACCATCACGCTGGATGTTATTTGCTGTCTCCTTATTGAGCTTCACAGTGTTACCTGTCTGGGGGTCTAAATATTCATAGCCAGCCACCTTAGCAGGTATAATAGCTATTACATCACCGTTGTTGGTACTAGCGAGCATGGCACCATTGGCATCCTTCCACCACTCTCCAATTAGCTCTATGCGGCGGCGCATAACTCCAGTGACGCGTAGTATATAATCAATCTGTTCCTCTAGCCCCGAAATATACTCTGGCATATCAGGAATTTTCGCACCGTAATAGAAAAGGATTTTTTCCATTGCTCCTTTGACTGCTTTTTCCTTTTCGAGTTGCATCCCTCTACCCATATCTATGCCAAGTACAGAAACCAAATCGGAGAATGCATCTTCAAACATCTGTTGATCATTTTGCTTTCGCGTATTTAATTGATCGTCAAATATATTAAAACTCATAGAATCGACCTCACATATCAATTCCTTAGATTTTGTAGATCTTTATTCACTTGTTACCAGCTCTGTATATTTACCACCAAGAGCATAGAGTTGCTCATGTGTTCCCCTTTCAACTACAATACCTTTATCTAGAACGACTATTTCATCGCAGTCGCGAATTGTTGACAGTCTATGGGCGATAACAATACATGTGGCACCAATATTGCGAATGTTGTTCATGACCACTTCTTCCGTCTGGGCATCTAAAGCACTAGTAGCTTCGTCAAGGATAATAATCGTCGGTTCTTGGGCTAGTACCCGCGCTATCTCAATACGCTGTCGTTGTCCACCGGAGAAGTTTTTGCCACCTTCTTGAATCATATCGGCATATCCATCGGGACGAGAAACAATGGTGTCATGGATATCTGCATCACGGGCTGCCATTATAACTGCGAAATCTTCAATGGATGTATCCCACATACGAATATTATTGGCTACAGTATCTTCAAAAAGGGTAATATCTTGATCTACCATTGCCAGCGAACTTTTAAAAATATAGTTGGAATACTCATGACGACTCTTACCATCAAACAAAATGTCACCACTCCACTGGGTGTAAAGACCTGCCAACAGCTTGGCAATTGTGGATTTGCCGCTGCCACTGCCACCGACAAAGGCTACACTAGAGCCTGGTTTGATTGAGATAGAGAAGTCTTTTATCAGTGGTTCTGCTAATTTGTTGTAGCCAAAAGTCATATTGCGAATTTCTATGGCACCAGATAATTTGTTTTCAGCAAAGGCTGCTGCTGTTTCGTCTTGGGGGTTTATAGCCATTGCCGGGCTCACTTCTTCATCGACCTTATCCGCCTGAAAGTTCAATACATCCTGAACACGCTCCATAGATGAACGCATGGTTATAAAGCTCTGACCAACACCGATTAGTTCATTGACAGGGGACATAAAAGAACCTAGAAAACCTTGGAAGGCCAGCAGCATACCAATGGTGAACTCCCCGTCCATGATGAGATAGACACCAACCATTAAGATTGAAATATTAGTGACTTGCTGTAAAAAACCAGGTATTGAGCTGTAATAAATATTAAAGATATTGCTTTTTACCCTGGCGTTATGTTCTTTAGCAAAATGTCCTGCCCAGCGCTCAAAGTAGCCGCCTTCTGCACCGGCCGCTTTAATGGTCTCAATCATTTCTATCCCCGACATGGTTACTCCTGCCAGCTTACCGCCGCTAGACTGGAGAGTCCGTGATATATCCACCTGTTTTTTTGCTGTATAACGCATAACTAACATATTGAGAACCGCTGCACCTATACCAATGATTGTTAACAGCAAGCTATATTGAATCATAATGGTCAGATAGATAACTAACAAAAAAATATTCATAAGCACAGGTGCCAGCTGACGAATAAAGGTACTGGCAATCTGTTGGTTTGACGATAGACGCGATACAATGTCTCCAACATATCTCTGGGAATAAAACTCCATAGGCAGCCGCAGGATATGCCACATAAACTGGGCGTTAGCAGTAATAGCGAAGCGTCCTTCAATGCGCAGCCAGTATACTGCTTCAATGACTGCAACAATAAACTTAAATACAATTACTGCCAGGAATGCTATAACAAATGGTATCAGCCACTCCGGGTTTTTACCGGAAAGTATGTTATCCATGAAGACCTTTGAGAACAATGGTGATAATATACCGATTAACGCCACTAAAATTCCTGTTAACACAACGAACACAAATGCCGGCACAGTGCCTTCTAACCGTTTTTTAGCAAAGCTTATGACGCTTGGGGGCTGCCCGCCAGGAATAAACTCGGCGGTTTTCTTAAACTGTAAAGCAATACCAGTAAAGGAGCGGTCAAACTCTGCCATAGGAATCTCGACGGTGCCTCTGCCAGGGTCATTGATGACGGCTTTATCTTTCTTAAAGCCGTTAAATACCACAAAATGATTAAAGTTCCAATGAATAATGGCCGGCACAGCTATCTCAGGCAGCATCTCTGGCTCCATGCGGAACCCTTGGGCCTCTAATCCATAATTGCGGGCTGCCATGACGATGCTTTTTGCGCTTGATCCATCTCTAGACACGCCGCAGTCTGACCGTACTTGTTCTAGGGGAAGCCATTTACCATGATAAGCGAGAACCATGCTCAAGCAGGCAGCACCACACTCTAAGGCTTCCATCTGCATAACAAATGGTACTTTAGCTACTTTACCCATGCTTCCACCTGCCTGTCTTAACGTAGTAACAGCTCATAGGGCTTCCTCTCCTTAGTTATAACGGATATATTGCAGTAGGAACCGTTACTGACTGTGATGGTTTCTCCTTTGGTATTAGACCATTGTAAGCTGCCCTTCTCTCTAATATAGTGGATTTGAATTTCTATTGGATTGCCGGGTGGCAGTATCATACTCACCCACTGTAAACTGCCGAAGGTGTCTAGTATTTCTGTCTCCATGATAGGTTTATCGCCAATGGCATGAATAACACCATAGATATAGCCATATTCCTCCCGCGGGGCATATTCAGGAGAAATCTGCACATCCATTCCCACTTCCACACGCTTTGCAACTCCCATTGGAACGTAGGCATAAACAATCTGCTCCTCCGATTGCCCCTCATAAACAATTCCCCTAAATTCAACTGTATCTGGAATTGTACCGGTAAAAGCCCATATTCCCACTGCAAGCACTAAGGAAAATAATGCTGCCATCAGCAGCCATACACCACCGCTGGTGACCTTGACATAATCATTCAACTGCTCGGGTGATGATATTTTCTCCAGTGAACTTTTGCGAAAAATACTTTTTTCCAATTTCAAACAACTCCTCGTTATTTCTAGCTATATCTTATGAGCTCCTAATACAGCTTGCTCTTGCTCTGTTCCCCCTTTTTCACCTGCTCTAATTCTTGCATTTCTTTATATCCTTGTTCATGGGTTTACCGCAGGACTTTAGTTTATAAAATAGTTTTCTTTATCTAATGCCCTTAGTATATGTGCTCAAATCTTTTACCTTGTTGACGCATGACGCTGCAGTACCATTTTTTTTCATCTTCACAATACTCATCTTCACCGTATTCACCCTTACCTCCAGAAACCATTTCCAAGTCATCATCCGCCAACTGATGGACAGCTCTTACCATGTCTCCTGGAGTAAAGACAACGCCAGCATCTAACGCCAGGGCCAGCCGCTCCTTTTTATCCCTGCATGCTTTAACCTGCCGGGCAAATTTCTCATCTGTTTTCAATTTCTCTATAAACGCCTTGGCTGAATCTATACTCATGCTTTTCATACCTCCTTAAATTATCTTTGCCTTAAGTATGCCTGCTCAATGTTACAACTCTTCGAGACATTGTTACAGCAGTGTTAAATCTAAGCAGCCGCTGCTATCTGTTAGCGGCTTTCATAAAGGAGAATAGCAAAATCTCTTCTGGTCACTGCATTATCCATTTCAGCTTCAATACACTCTTTCTCTAATCCATATGCACGAGACAAAATGACTGTCATATCTCCTCGCGTTAAAGCTTGCTCCCCTTTAAAAAAACCATTTTCATCGCCTATGAAAATCCCGGCATTTTGTACGGCAGCAATTTCTCTGTAAAAGTAATTAGAAGTAATTACATCATTAAAACCGGGATCCGCAACATTTTCTAAATCTAGCCCTTTAGCACGGGCAATCATAATGGCAGCCTGTGCTCTTGTTAGCTCATCATTTGCTCTGAATGTTTTATCGCCAAAACCTTTAATTACGCCTTCTTGTACAAGGGAATAAATTTGTGGCAAGCCTCTTTCACCTGCAGTAAAATCAGAAAATAAAGCTATTTCTTCAGCAATGACATTAATGCGGCTTTCTGAGTAATAATCGATAGCTCCATACTCCTCCATCAAAAATCCTGCATACATAATCATGGCATTAGTTATATAACCTGCTTCTGCCTGCACTATTTCACCTACTAAGTTATATCCAGAACCACCTGTACCTATATAATCAGGCACAGCCACACTATAATACCCATCTAATTCAATTGGTTCACCCTTTACAAATAG